>JBBSIG010000141.1:0-6794 GCA_038232215.1 Gaiellales bacterium
CGCGAGTCTCCTTCTTCCCGGGTTCGAGGTCGGGCTTCCGCTCCTCGGGGTCGCCGCCGGCGGTCTGCTCGGCAGGCTCCTCGGAGGCGCAGCCGAGGCGATCGCGATCGCCGTGCTCGCAGGCGTCGGGCTCCTCCTGCTACGCGACGGCGGGGACGAGGCGGGCTGGGCGCGCTCCCTCGCCGAGGGGCGCTGGCTTCCTCTCCTCGCGCTTGGCCTCGCGGTCGGCCTCGACGAGCTCGCGCTCGGCCTGACGATCGGTCTGCTCGGCCTCCCCCTCCTCCCGGCGCTCCTGCTGATCGCCGTGCAGGGGGTCGTCCTGGTGCAGGTGGGACTCCGGCTCGGTGTGAGACTCGGCGAGCCCGTGCGTGAGTGGGCGGCGCGGCTGGCCGGGCTCCTGCTGATCGGACTCGCGCTCGCGCTCGCGGCGGAGGAGCTGCTCGGGGAAATACCCTGAGGAAGCCGGTCGACCTCGTCGAAAGAGAACCGCATGCCGTTCTGGCACCGCCTGCTCGTGGTCGCGGGCGTCGTCCTCGTGACCGCCGTCGTCGCGAGGCTGATCGACCGCCGGATGACCGGGCGGGAGCTCGCGCCCGAGGCGAGGACGCGGTACCGCGTCCTGCGGCGCAGCATCGTCACCGCGGTCGTCACCGTTGGGGTGCTTTCGGCGCTGCTCGTCATCCCCCAGGTGCGGGCGGTGGCCGGCGGCATCCTCGCCTCCTCGGCGGTGCTCGGGCTCGTGCTCGGCTTCGCCTCTCGCTCCACACTCGCGAACTTCGCGGCCGGCGTCCTGATCGCCTTCACGCAACCCCTGCGGCTCGGCGACCTGGTCGAGATCGACGGTGCCCGCGGGACGGTCGAGGAGATCGGGCTCACCTACACCTTCATCCGTCTGGGCGACGGCGCCCGGCTCGTGATCCCGAACGAGAAGCTCGCCTCGGATACGATTCGCAACTCCACGATCCGAAGCCGCGAGAAGCTCGCCCAGATCACCGTGCAGGTTCCCCTCGACAGCGATCTCGGCGCCGTGGTCCGGCTGCTCGCCGGCGAGGCTCCCGGCGAGCGCTCCGAGATCCTCGTCAGCGGCCTGGAGGGAAGCGCAACGGTCTCCGTGCGCGCCTGGGTGCACGACGCCGAGGAGGCCGAGCGGCTCGAGAGCAGCCTGCGCCTGCGCGTGCACGAGCGGCTCCGTGCGGCCGGGATCTACGCGTGACGCCGCCTGCGCCCGGCTGGGGCCCGCGCCGCTCGTCGCCGGGGCCGCTGACGCTTCGACACCGCCGCAAGCGCAGGGACCGGGCAACCCGCCGCGGTCGACGGCGCAGGCTCGCGGCTCTCGGCGCCACCCTGACCGTGGTCATGATCGCGCTCCTCGTCGCCGGTGGCTTCGGCGGCGCGGCGGCCTTCGAGTCGAGCTGCGAGCTCAGCTCCCTGCGGCCGGTCGCGATCGGACAGAACTCGTTCGTCTACGCAGCCGACGGCTCGCTGCTCGGCTCCATCCCGGCCGAGCGAAACCGGCAGCCGGTGCCCCTGCGCGCGGTGTCCGCCTGGATGCCGAAGGCGACGGTGGCGATCGAGGACAGGCGCTTCTACGAGCACGGCGGCGTGGACGCGGAGGGGATCGGCCGCGCGCTCTGGGCCGACTTCCAGGCCGGCAAGGTCGTGCAGGGCGGCTCCACGATCACGCAGCAGCTCGTGCGGAACCTCTACCCCGTCTCCAGGAAGCGCACGCTCAGCCGGAAGCTCACGGAGGCTTGCCTCGCGATCAAGCTGAGCCGGAGCTGGACGAAGGGCCAGATCCTCGGCTCGTACATGAACCAGGTGTACTACGGCAACCACGCCTACGGGATCGAGGCGGCGGCCCAGACGTACTTCTCCCGGCGGGCGCGGAACCTGACCCTCCCGCAGGCGGCGCTGATCGCGGGGCTCCCGCAGGCCCCGTCGGACTACAACCCGTTCGGCCGCCCGGACCGCGCGCTCGCACGCCGGGACGAGGTGCTGGCGGCGATGCTCTCGACGGGCGCGATCACCTCCGCCCAGTACGCGGACGCCGTCTCCGACCGCGGGCTCCACCTGAAGCCCGGCCGGCTCTACACTCGCATCCACGAGCCGTACTTCTTCGGCTACGTGCGCGACCAGCTGATCGCCGCGTACGGCGCCCAGCGGGTGCGCGCGGGGGGCCTGCGCGTGTACACGACGATCGATCGCCGTTTCCAGAAGGTCGCGCGAGAGGCGATCACCGAGACGCTGCCGTACTCGACCGACCCGGCCGCCGCGCTCGTGGCGATCAATCCCGAGAACGGAGCGATCCGCGCGATGACCGCCGTCACTCCGGGAAGGAAGAAGTACCAGTTCAACCTCGTCGCGCAGGCACGCCGGCAGGCCGGGTCGACGTTCAAGACCTTCGTCCTCACCGCGGCGGTCGCGCAGGGCGTGAACCCGGCGACGACGACGTACACCTCGGCGCCGTTCCGGTACCAGCCGGACGAGAACACGCCGCCGTGGGAGGTGCAGACCTACGACCACAGCTATATCGGCGCGACGACGATCGAGCGGGCAACCCTGCGGTCCGACAACACGGTCTTCGCGCAGCTCACGCTCGACGTGGGGCCCGCGAACGTCGCGTCGATGGCGCGCCGGCTCGGCGTTCGGACGCCTCTCCTCGCGGTGCCCTCGATCGGGCTCGGCTCGATCGCCGTCTCGCCGCTCGAGATGGCCTCCGCGTACGCGACCCTCGCCGCCGGCGGCGTCTACTCCCGCCCGCTCGCGATCAGGCGGGTCATCCTCCCGAACGGCAAGGAGGACACGGAGGCCGGCTGGGGCGAGCCCGTGCGCTCGCGGGTGATCCCGGATGGCGTGGCCTACGCCGTCACGAAGCTCCTGGAGGAGAACGTGCTGCGCGGCACCGGCGTCGGCGCGTACTTCGGCCGGCCTGCGGCGGGCAAGACCGGCACCACCGAGAACAACGCCGACGCCTGGTTCTGCGGCTACACGCCGAATCTCGAGGCGACCGTCTGGGTCGGCTACCCGCGGGCCGAGATCCCCATGACGAACGTCCACGGAATCGCCGTGGCGGGTGGGACCTTCCCCGCGACCATCTGGAAGCTGTTCATGGAGCGGACGGTCGGGCGGGTGCCTTCCGCCGACTTTCCGCAGCCGCGGGAGTACGTGGTCTGGAAGCCGTTCGAGCGCGGCCACTACTCGCTCCGCTTCACGGGCTCGACCGACGCCGAGACGTCCGCCACGACGACCGAGGCGACGACGACGAGCGCGACCACGACCGCGAAGAGCCGGCCGAGCACCGCGAGCGAGCCGAGCCGTCCGGCGCCCGCGAGCTCGCCGACTGTCAGCTCGCCCACGGCCCGCCCCGAGCGGCCCGCCCCGGAGCCGCCCGCCCCCGAGCCGCCCGCCGAGCCGGCTCCCTCGGTCACCACCGCCCCCGAGGCGCCGCCTCTGCCGCCGACGACGGTCGCGCCGCCCCCCGTGACGGAGCCGCCTCCGCCGCCGCCCACCGTGACGGTGCCTCCACCTCCGCCTCCCGCTCCGCTCGAGCCCGGCACGCCGTAGGCGCCTCCGGTCAGGCGCACCCGGGGAGGCTCGCGCCGGCGGCGGGCCTGGCCTGCCTCCTGCTCCTCGCCGCCGGCCTCGCCGCCGCGTGGCCGGCCGACTCGCCGCTCGTGCCGCGAGACGGGGGCCACCCCGGGGGCCGGTCGACCTGGGCCTGGATCTTCCTCGGCTTCCTGGTCGCGGCTTTCGCCGCCTACGTGCTGGGGCTCGCTCTCCTCTCGCGCGGCAGCGCGAGCCTGCGCGGCGTCGCGGCGCTCGCCGCCGCGATCCAGCTCGTCCCGCTGGGAGCACCGCTCCTGCTCTCGACGGACGCCTGGACGTACTGGGACCTCGGCCGGATCGCGGCCGTGGACGGAGGCAACCCGTACCGCGACCCACCGAGCCGCTTCCCGCACGACCCGGCCTTCGGGAGCGTCGGTACAGCGTGGCGCGACTCGGGCTCCGTGTACGGGCCCGCGTTCACCCTGGCCTCGGAGCCTTTGGCCCTCGCCGCCGGTACGTCGCCGGATGCCGCAGCGTGGCTGTACAAGGCGCTCGGCGCAGCGGCGATGCTCGCGGCCACGGCGCTCGCCGTCCGGCTCTCGACCCGGAAGGCGTTCTCCGCCGCGTTCGTGGGCTGGAACCCCCTGCTCGCGGTCCACTTCGCGGGCGGCGGGCACAACGACGCGTGGCTGGCCGCTCTCGTGCTCGCGGCGCTCGCCCTCGCAGGCGCCCGGCGCCCGGGGCTCGCGGGAGCCGCCTGGGCGCTCGCGATCCTGGTCAAGTGGGTGCCGCTCGTCTTCCTGCCGCTCCGCGCGCTCGAGGCGCGCTCGAGCGGACGACGCGTCTCGCACGCGGGCTTCGCGGCCGCCGCCGCGGTTGTCGGCGCGCTCGCCACCTGGCGCTACGGTCTGCACTGGCTGGGCGGTTTCGGGCCCCTGGCGCGGAACGCGAACCGGGAGACGAGCTTCGCCCTCCCGCACCGGCTCGGCCAGCTCGGAGTGCCCCGGGCGCTCTCGCTCGGCGCCTTCGCACTCGCTTTCGTCGTCGCGTACGCCTGGCTCGCGCGGGAGGCGATGCGTGGGCGGGCACGGCTCGGGTTGTGCGCCGGCCTGCTGCTCGTCGCGACGCTGTACCTCGCGCCTTGGTATGCGGCCTGGGCCGTGCCGCTCGCGGCGGCGGACGACGACCGGACGGCGCAGTGGCTCGCCGTCGGCCTGTCGGCGTATCTGCTCCGCCAGACGGTCCCGCTCTGAGCGTGGCCCGGCCCTACGGTGGCAGCACGCGGCGGAAGACGAGCACGCCGTCCTCCTGGAAGACGAGCCGCCACGCCGGGTTGCGGCGCAGGGCCACCAGGCGGACGGCGGTGGGCAAGGGCGCCACCCGGTCCGCGTAGCCGGGCTGCGTCTCGTCGGCGGCGACCCAGGTCGCGTCCTGGAGGTAGGGGAAGCTGAGGATGCGAGCCCTGGCGGAGAGATGGGCGCCGAGCGAGTTCGAGGCGCTGACGACTGCGTCGGGAGGGATCAGTCGGAGCGCCCGTGCCGCGACCCGGTCGTGCTCCGAGACGTACGACGCGTAGGCGCCGAAGCTCTCGCCGCCCGGCAGCTCGCGCCAGAACGGGATCGCGCCGAGGACGAAGTTCGCGACGAGCGAAGCGACGAGCCCCGCGACTCCGAGCAGGCCGGCGGCCGCGGGTCGGAAGCGCGCGAGCCGTCCGGCTCCGAGCACGCTCGCGACGACGAGCGCGGGCAGCGCGCCCGCCGTGTAGTGGAAGTGGATCGACGTCTGGGAGGGCGTGGCCGAGAGGAGATTGATGGCGAGCTCGGGCACGGCGGCCAGGAGCGCGAGCGGAGCGAGCAGCCACAGGCCGGCGAGCGGCAGCACGAGCTCGGCCAGATACCGGACACCGCGGTGGTCGAGCGCGGCCTCGGCGAGGCTCGCCGGATCGGAGAGGGCGGTGCGCAGCAGTCCGCGCGGCGAGCCACCGACCTCGCTGTAGCGTGCGTAGAAGCTCGACGCGCCGCCGTTGAAGTGCGGGATCACGACGCCGATCGCGAGGGCGGTCCAGGCCGCGCCCAGCAGCACGATCAGGGCGCCGACGCGCAGCCGGCGGTGCGCGAGCGCGTACCAGACCCCGAACCCCGCGAGGACGAGCGGGACCTCCTCCTTCGTTCCCGCGGCCGCGACGGCGAACAGCGCGAAGGGGAGGAGGCGGTTCTCGTCCAGGTACCAGAAGGCATACAGCAGGAGCGGGCACGCGAGCGCCACGGGGTGGAACTCGTTGAGCGTCAGCCACTGCACGGCCGGCAGCAGCAGGTACCCGAGCGCGAATCCGAGGGCGGCTCTCTGGGAGCCGAGGTGCTTGCGGGCGAGCCAGAAAACGGGCAGGGCGCCGAGCGCGACCGCGGTCGCCTGCGAGGTGAGCAGGAGGCTCGGGCTCGGCCAGAGCCACCAGAGCGGCGCCAGCACGACCAGGATCGGGTCGACGTGCGCGCCGAGCCGCAGGATCTGGTCGCCGCGGAGGTCCGTGATCCGCAGCGGATGGCCGTGGGCGGTCGACCACACCGCCTGCGTCATGTTCCCGAGGTCGAAGCGGCCGGTGACGAAGGCGTGGTGGCGCAGCACCGACAGCGCGGAGAAGCCGGCGGAGTACGCGACCACGGCGAGCCACAGCAGGACGCGCGGAGCGCGAAGGGAGCTAGGCAAGCCGCTCGAGGAGCGCGCGCCAGCGGGCACCGAGCACGTCCTCGCTCGCCCGGGTGCGGTAGGCGGTGAGGCCGCCGGCGCCGATTCGCTCCGCCAGCCCGGGCTCCGCGAGGAGCCGGCGGACGGCCTCCGCGAGCGCCCGCGCGTCGCCCGGCGGCACGAGGAGTGCGCTCTCGCCGTCGACGAGGAGCTCCCGGGCCGCCGGCGTGTCGGCCGTGATCACGGGCGTGCCGCACGCGAGGGCCTGGTACACCTTGTTCGGGATCACACGGGACGCCTTGGCCGACGTCCCGAAGATGCCGAGGGCGCAGCCCGCGCGGTGCAGCTCGGCCGGCAGGCGCTCGTAGTCCACCCAGGGCACCCACTCGACGTTGGCGGGCCGGGCGGCGAGCAGGCTCTCGAGCTGCCCGCGTCCGATCACCCGGATCGGCAGGTCGGGCGCGAGACTGGCCGCCTCGAGGATCGTCGAGAGCCCGTGCAGCGGGATCAGCTTGCCGACGAAGAGCGCGGCCGACCCGTCCCCCGGGCTCCAGCCGGGCTGGAAC
>JBBSIG010000142.1:0-6783 GCA_038232215.1 Gaiellales bacterium
AGTCCGTCGCCTCGTCGGCGGAAGGAGGCGCCAGCAGGTTCTCGCGCGCGAAGCCGACCGCATCGGGATAGCCGCTCGCCCGCACGGCGATCGCGGCCGCCTGGACGTCGTAGGCCGTCCTGCGGAGCTCGACGTCCGGCCCGAGGAGCACCCAGTAGGCGCCGGGCTCGCCCTCGTACGGCATGCCGACGCTGCCCGCGTTGACCAGGCGCACACCACCTACCCGGCGCTCGAACTGCACGTGGGTGTGGCCGCAGACGACGGTCCGCTCCTCGACGCCCGCCAGCATCGGGGCGAGGCGCTCGGGCGAGGTGGCCCGCGTGATGATCTCCTGGTCGTCACGCGGCGAGCCGTGGCAGAAGAGCGTGGGCCCGAGGCCGGTCACCTCCAGAACCTGCGCCTCCGGGAGGCTGCCGAGGAATCCCCGCTGCTCGTCCGAGAGCTGCGACGCCGTCCAGGTCAGAGCGCGGGCGGCCGCCTCGTTCACTCCCTTCCGAGTGGGCGCCGCCACCTCGAGGTCGGCGTTGCCCCTGACGAAGCGGGCTCGCTCGCCGAGACGCCTCAGGGCCTCGAGCGTCCCGGCCGGGAAGGGGCCCGCCGCGAGATCGCCCCCTACGAGCACGACGTCGACCTCGGCTTGCTGCACGTCCTCCAGAGCGGCCTCGAGCGCCGGAAGGTTGCCGTGGACGTCGTACAGCGCCGCGACGCGCACGCTCAGGGATCGAGCCGGGAGAGACCGATCGTCAATCCACGATCTCGAGCACGACGCGGCGGCCCTCGCGCGCGGCGCCGGCTCGCAGGACCGTACGCAGAGCACGTGCGATGCGACCCTGGCGGCCGATCACCTTGCCGACGTCGCCCGCCGCGACGTGCAGGTGCAGGACGAGCGCCCCGTCCTCCTCCGACTCCTCGACGCGAACGGCGTCCGGCTCGTCGACCAGCCGCCGCGCGAGGTAGTCGAGCAGCTCACGCAACGACGTCTTTGGCCTTCAGCAGCCGCGCGACCGCGTCGGAGGGCTGCGCGCCCTTGCCGAGCCAGTCCCTGATCTTCTCCTCGTCTAGCTCGATCGTCGACGGGTCCGTCTGCGGGTTGTAGCGCCCGACGATCTCGATGAACTTGCCGTCGCGCGGCGAGCGCGCGTCGGCGACGACGACGCGGTAGATCGGGTTCTTCTTCGACCCGATCCGCGTCAGCCTCATACGAACAGCCATGCTCCTCCTTTACCTCCGGCCGCTCTTCGACCGCTTTCTCGACTTCGACTTGCGCTTGCTCTTCGGTCGGGAAGCCTGGCCGACCACGGCTCCCGCACCTCCAGCGCCGAGCGCGGAGAGGTCGGGCATCCTGCCTTTTCCGATCCCCTTCATCATCTTCGCCATCTGCTTGCGCGCCTCGAGCAGCTGGTTCACCTGCTGGACGCTCGTGCCCGAGCCGCCCGCGATCCGCAGCCGACGGCGGCCGTCGATCAGGCGCGGGACGGCCCGCTCCTGCGGGGTCATCGAGAGGATGATCGCCTCGACCCGGCCCAGCTGCTTCTCGTCGACGTCGTCGAGCCCCTGGAGCTGCTTGCCGAGCCCGGGGATCAGCTTCAGCACGCCCTGCAGCGGCCCCATCCGCCGCAGCATCTTGTAGCTCGTCAGGAAATCGTCGAACGTGAACTCCCCCTTCCGCATCCGCTTCTCGAGCTCCGCCTGCTCGTCCTCGCTCGCGGCCGCCTCGGCCTTCTCGATCAGCGTGAGCACGTCGCCCATGCCGAGGATGCGAGACGCCATCCGGTCGGGGTGGAAGTACTCGAGCTGATCCAGCTTCTCGCCCGTCGAGACGAGCTTGATCGGCTTGCCCGTCACGGCCTTGACCGACAGAGCCGCACCGCCGCGAGCATCGCCGTCGAGCTTCGTCAGGACGACGCCGTCGAAGGCGACCCGCTCCTGGAACGCCTGCGCGACCGAGACCGCCTCCTGTCCCGTCATCGCGTCGAGGACGAGGAGGACGTTCGTCGGCTTCGCCTCGCGGCGAACCGCGGCGAGCTCCTCCATCAGCGCCTCGTCGATCTGGAGACGGCCGGCCGTGTCGAGGACGACGGCGTCGAGGCCGTCGAAGGAGGCACGCTTGACGCCCTCCCGGACGGCCTTGACCGGATCGCTCGTTTCCTCGCGATAGACGGGGACCCCGATCTGGCGCCCGAGCTGCTCGAGCTGGTCGATCGCCGCCGGGCGCTGCAGGTCGGCCGCCACGAGACCCGCGCGCTTTCCCTCCTTGCCCAGGAGGAGCGCGAGCTTGGCCGCGGCCGTGGTCTTGCCCGAGCCCTGGAGCCCGGCCAGCAGGATCACCGTGGGCGGGCGCCCGAAGGCGAGCTTGGAGTCGCCGGAGCCCATGAGGGTGGTCAGCTCGTCGTGCACGATCTTCACGACCTGCTGGCCGGGCGTGATGCTCTTCAGCACCTCCTGGCCGAGCGCGCGCTCGCGCACCTGGCCGACGAAGTCGCGCACGACCTGGAAGTTGACGTCGGCCTCGAGCAGCGCCAGGCGAATCTCGCGCATCGCGCGGGAGATCGCCTCCTCGTCGAGGCGCCCGCGCCCCCGCAGGTCGCCGAGCGTGGCCTGGAGCTTGTCGGAAAGGGTGTCGAGCACGGCGGCGAAGTGTACCGGGGAGGCCTCCGCGGTATAGGCCGGGAGCCCCCAAACGAGAGGAGCAGGAGCATGGCTTCCGTAGCCAAGGTCGTGACCATCATCGGCTCGTCGTCCGAGAGCTTCGCGAAGGCGGCCGACGCGGCTGTTCAGGAGGCCGCGAAGACGCTGCGCGGCATCTCCGGCGCCGACGTCGTCTCGATGAGCGCGAAGGTCGAGGGCGATCGCATCTCCGAGTACAAGACGACGGTGAACATCGCCTTCGCGATCGAGCGCTAACTCTTTCCGCCGGGAAAACGCTCCCGGGCGGGACGGCGAGCTACTTCCCCCGACGCTCGCTCCGCCCGGCGATCGGCTCTATCCGAGGAAGCAGCTCAGCCGCCGCGTCTCTTACGGAGACAGAAATGGTACGGGCCCGGAGCGCTGGGCTCGGCGCGGTCCTAGAAGGCGCACTCGACCCCGCTCTCGAAGACCACCGGCAGGTGACGGAGACGCCGCCGCGAAGCGCGCCTGCTGAATCTGTCAAAGACTGCTGCGGCCGCCGAATCGGCTCTGGATCTCCGAGAGGTCGAAGCCCCGCTCGAGGAGCAGCGCGGCGGCGTAGAAGGCGAGCGCACCGACGAGGCAGAGCACCGCCCAGCCGAAGCTCAGGGTGATCCAGACGGCCACGAAGGCGAAGCCGAGCGCCGCCGCGAACTGTTTCGAGCTCATCATCAGTTGAGTTCCCTCCGTTGATTGCTGTCGAAGCCGGTCAGGGTGACGCTCACGGGAAGCGGCGGCAGCTCGTGCCGCTCGAGAGCCTCCCTCACTCGCTGCTGGACGCCGCGGAGCGTCTCCGCCACGTCTGTCGACCGCTTGAAGCTGACGTTCACGCTCATCGCGTCGTCGCGGTAGAGGCCGGCGGCAGTGTCCACCGCGTCGTCCTGCCGCGCGGCGACCTCGGCCGCGCGCTCGACCGCCCTCGGCTCGACGGTCGACGCCCCGCGCTCCACCAGGTCGCCGAGCTCGAGGTCCCCTCGCGCGAGGTACGGGCGCGGGAGGTGCTTCCAGGCGAGGAAGCCGAGCATGAGGAACGCGCCGAGCCCCCCGAGCGCGGCGATCAACCGCACGCGCGAGGTGATGTCGGCCGGCTCGAGCCCGGCGAGGGAGTCGTACACGGAGCGGTAGCCGCTGATGTCGTTCACGAGGCCGGGCGAGGCCTTGAAGGCGAGCAACGCCACCATCAGCCCGTACCAGACGAGCCCGAGCCCGAGCGCGGCGACGACGAGACGCCCGACGATCACGATGGACGACGTGCGCGCGTGGATCCGCTGCCGCATCATCACTCGACCCGCGATCCCCGCTTGCCCAACCGTGCGCGAACGCGCGTTCGGAGGTCGAAGTCCTCCGCGAGCGGCGCCACGGCCGCCGCGATCCGCTGCTCGAGCTCCGGCGACGAGCCCTTTCGCGAGTGCGAGGCCATGATGGTCAGCGAGCCGCCGCGCCCCCGGCGACCGGGACGCACCCGCGTGCGCTCCTCCGTGATCCCCCGCACTCGGCGTACGCGCTCGGCGGCGAGTTGAGCGAGCGCACGCCTCCGCGCGGCCAGGCGAGCGCCTCCCTCGTCCGCGAGCACCACGAGCCGCTCTCGTCGCGGCGCCAGCGCGCCGACCACGAGGAGGATCCCGACGGCGATCGCGGCGGCTGCCGCGCCGACCGAGATCCACGCGACGGGCCCTCCCGCCTCGAGGTGAGAGAGGTAGTCGCCGGTGACGTCCCGGAGCTCGGGAAGTCGGAGGTGCCGCGCGAGCGTCGGCAGACTGAGCGCGCGCTCGTCGCCCTGGATCGAGAAGAGGGCGACGGCGAGGCCGAGCAGAGCGAGCGCGAGGAGCAGCAGCAGCGCGACGAAGCGTGCGATCGCTCGCAGGAGGATCATCTGTGCGCCGTCCGCAAGGACGCACGGAGCGTCCGTCTGCCCGGCACACGGGCTCGACTGTGGACGCCGAGCGGCGCCGCTTGACAGCCGCCTGGACGCGCGGTATTCGCCGGACGGTGCACTAGACCGGCGGCGCTCCGGCGTTCTCGACGACGTTCTCGAACGCGATGTCCACCGGGCCGAGCGCCGCCGCGAGTCCCGCCGTCGCGGCGGCGCGAGCGACGAGCGCGCGCACGCGCTCCGCCAGCGGATGCAGTGGGACCAGCCGCGCTACGAGGTACAGGCTGACGCCGTAGCGCCCGTCGGGCAGGACAACTGCCGTGACGCCGGGCAGGCGCGCGAGCCCGTCGAGGGTTGTGCGGGTGCCGAGCCGTCCCGCGTCGGAGCCCACCACGCCGGGCGCCGAGAGCGCAGCCGCGAGCGCGAGTCGCGCGAGCACGAGCCGCTCGGACACGGCGGGTACGGTCGAGCCCGCGCCCGCCGCGGCTGGGGAGAACCCTTCCTGCACGCGCTACTGGACGCGGGTCTCCGGCAGCTCTTCGTCGCCGGCGAAGTGGAGGTCGTTGACCGTCACGTTCACCTCGGTGACCGACAGGCCGCAGATCCCCTCGATCCGCTTGATCACGTTCTCGCGCACGCGGTTCGACACCTGCGGGATCGACTCACCGTACTCGATCACGAGCGTGAGGTCGACGGCCGCCTCGCGCTCTCCGACCTCGACCGAGACGCCCTGCGAGCGCTCGTCTCCGATTCCGACGCGCTGGGTCATCGCGCCGAGCGCGCGCGACGCGCCGCCGCCGAGCGCGTACACGCCCGGAACCTCGCGCGCGGCGATGCCGGCGACCTTCGTCACGACTGTGTCCGAGATCGTGGTGGTGCCGTGCTCCGTTCGGAGCGGCGACGCTTCCGTGCTCGTCGCACGAGCGGGCGTCGTCGCCCTCGTACTCGCTGCGGTCGTCTCGTCTGCCATCGGTTCCTCCTCGTGAGTCGTGTCGTGTGCTTCAAGAGAGGTAGACACGCGAGCAGTCGAGAAAGTTCCGCTGTCCTCGAGTCAGCGATCGTGACGGAGCCGGACGTCCACGACGTGGATGTCGACCTCGACGGCTTCCAGGCCCGTCATCGTCCGAATCCGCTCGGCGACCGTCTGCCGAACGAGGTCTGCGAGAGAGGGGAGATTGACCCCGTAGTCGGCGACCAGACGGAGCGCCACGAGCGCGCGATCCCCGTCCAGCCTCACCTCGATGCACTCGGTCGCGGACCCGCGCCGCAGCGCCCGCGCCCCCGAGCTCGCCACCTCGGCGAGCGAGATCTCGCGCAGTGCGAGCGAGGCGATCCTGGCAAGCACCGAGTCCGCGATCCGCGTGACGCCCCGCTCCTCGTGGACGAGTGCGTGGCGGACGAGCCGTGGCACCACCTGCTCGAGCGGAATGAGCAGCGCAGGCACGGAGCCCTGCTCGCGAATTCGGCGCAGCACAGCCTGCACGAGCCGGTAGGGCGCGCTTACCTCCTCGCGTGCGAGGGCACGGACGCGTCCCCAGAGCTCCTCGAGCTCGCCGAGGGCCGCCTGGCAGTGCGGACAGGTGGCCTGGTGCTCCGGATCCGCGGGCTGACGCCCGTCTGCGACCTGGTCGATCAGCTCGACGAGCCTGGCTCCACAGGGAAGCCGCACGGCCTCGTTCGGGTTCATCGCCACTCCCTCATAGCAGCAACCAGCTCCAGGCGCGCTCGGTGGATCCGACCCTTCACGGCCGGGACGGTGAGCTCGAGCACATCGGCGACCTCCTCGTAGGACAGACCCTCCAGCTCGCGCAGCACGAGCGGCCCCCGCTGCTCAGGGCTCAGCCGGAGCAGCGCCCGTTTGAGCTCCGCCAGCTCCGCGTACGACTCCGCGAGCTCCGGCACACGGCTTCTCTCGTCGGGTGGCTCGTGCTCGAGGGGCTCGAGCGAACGCCTCGAGCGCAGGGCGTTCAGGCACCGCCTCGTCACGATCTGCAGGAGCCACGTCGAGAACGTGCTCTCGGCCCGGAACGCGGGCAGCGCCCTCCACGCCTGGACGAACGCGTCCTGCGCCGCGTCCTCGGCGTCCATCGGGTCGCCGAGCATCCGCAGGGCGACTCGGTAGGCTCGCCCGCGGTGGCGGCCGACGAGCGCCTCGAAGGCGTAGACGTCGCCCAGCTGCGCCGCCCGGACGAGGTGAAAGTCGGCTGTCTTCTGCACCATCGGAGCCTGCCTTCTCCCTGCCA
>JBBSIG010000143.1:0-6757 GCA_038232215.1 Gaiellales bacterium
GCCATGTCGGCCAGCTTCCACTGGATCGCCTGGAAGCTCGCGATGCGATTGCCGAACTGACGGCGCTCGAGGGCATACGCACGCGCGCTGTCGAAGGCGGCCTGCGCGATCCCGAGCGCCTGTGCTGCGATCCCGATCCGCCCTCCGTCGAGGGTCTTCATGGCGACGGCGAAGCCCTTACCCTCGCCGTGCAGGAGACGGTCTCGGCCTACGTGGGCGCCCTCGATGACGAGGTCGACCGTCGACGAGGAGTTGAGCCCGAGCTTCTCCTCCTCACGCGTGACTCGAACGTGCTCGGCGTCGAGCACGAACGCGGAGACGCCCCGCGCGCCCGGGGTTGCCGGGTCGGTGCGGGCGAAGGCGACCAGGGTGCCAGCGAACGAGCCGTTCGTGATCCACTGCTTGGCGCCGTCGATGCGCCAGCCGTCTCCATCGGCGATCGCCGTCGTGCGCAGCGAGCCGGCATCCGAGCCGGCCTCCGACTCGGTGAGCGCGAAGGCGCCGATCACCTCGCCGCGCGCGAGCGGCGGCACGAAGCGGCTCCGCTGCTCGTCGCTGCCGAACGCGAGGATCGGGAGGGTCGCCGCGCTCGTGTGCACCGCGACCGCGACCCCGACACCCGCGTCCGCGCGCGACAGCTCCTCCAGCACGAGCACGTACGTGAGGAAATCCGCCCCCGCCCCTCCGTACTCCTCCGGCACGCAGACGCCCATCAGCCCGAGCTCGGCGAGCTTCGGAAACAGCTCGCGCGGACAGCGGTGCTCGCGGTCCCACTCGGCGGCGTGCGGCTCGATCTCGGAGCGGGCGACCTCGCGCGCGAGGGCCTGGATCTCGCGCTGCTCGTCGCTGAGCGAGAAGTCCACCCCCCGCGACTATAGTCGCAGCGGTTTGCGCCTCCTGCTCGTGCTCGTCGCCCTGGCGGCAGCGTCTCTCTCCGGCTGCGGCGGCGGCTCGGTCTCCCCCTCGTCCGTGGTGCGCGCGTGGAGCACGGCCCTCAACTCGGGCGACAACGAGGCGGCGGCGGACCTGTTCGCAGACGGCGCGGAGGTGATCCAGGGCGCGAGCCTCGAGCGACTGCGGACGCACCAGCAGGCGGTCGCGTTCAACGCCTCGCTCCCGTGCACGGGCCGGATCGTCGCGCTCGAGTCGGCGGGCGAGGAGGTGCGGGCGACGTTCGTCCTCGGCAATCGCCGCACGAGCAGATGCGACGGGCCGGGCGAGCAGGCGCGAGCAGTGATCCGCGTCCACGCGGGCAAGATCGTGCTCTGGCACCAGCTCGCGACCGGGCCCGAGGAGCCCGCGCCGATCGTGTAGTTCCTCTTCGGACGCCCCGCGGGACGCGGCGCCACCCCCGACCAAGAGACAGACTGTTACTTGGTCGCGCCTGGAGTCTCCGAGAAGCCGCGCCCCGGCTTGCGGCGCGACGGCGCTGGCAGACTCCGACGACGAGGGCGTGCTCCGAGGTCACGGCGCGAGAGACAACGCACGCATGGAACCGAGAGGTCCCGAGAGGTGTAGAGACGCCAGAACGATGGCGCGCCTTGCCACCGCACCGCTGAGCGAGCCTTGACCCGCAGACTGCTCGTGGTCGGCTGCGTCGCCGCGCTCCTCTCGGTCTCGGGAGCGCAGGCCCGGTCGCCCACCGTGCTCGGCGTCGTCTTTGCAGGTAACCCCGGCGAGCTGGCGCGACTCGACGCCCGCTCGCTCCGGCCCGTGGCCGAGCCACGCCTCCCCGTGCGGGCGCCCTGGGGATCCGTCGCTCGCTCGCCCGACGGGAAAATGCTCGCGCTGAGCACGGCGGTCGAGGTGAGGGGAGGCTATGCCTCGTCGCTCCTCCTCGTCGACCGCACGAGGCTGCGCGCCTCCGGCAGAATCGCGCTCGGAGGCGGGTTCGTACGGGTCGGGTCGTGGCCAGCGGCGCGGCGACTCCTCGTCGTCGTCTCGCGAGAGGAGGGCGAGTCGCTCGTGGTCGACCCGGTGGCGCGGCGCGTGCTCGAGCGGCGCCCACTCGGCGGTCGTCCGGTTCGCTCGACCCGCAGCGCGGGCGGGCTCGTGCTCCTCCTGGCGCCGACGAGCGGCATCGGCGCGGCCAGGCTGGCGGTCGTGGACGACCAGGGGACGGTGCGCTCTGCCGCGCTTCCCTCCGTCGAGGCCGGGATCCGAGTGCCGAGCGACGAGCGCGAAGCGGGCGAGGAGCTGACTCCCGGCCTCGCCGTCGACCCAGCGGGGCGTCGCGCGATCGTGATCTCGACCCGGGGCCTGGTCGCGGAGGTCGACCTGGAGACGTTGCAGGTCGCCTACCACACGCCGACCGCACGCGCCCCGGCAGCGGTGCGCAAGCTTTTCTCCGCCTCGCAGCGCACCGCCGTCTGGGTCGACGACTCCCACCTCGCCGTCTCGGGGCTCGACTACGAGCCCTACGTCGACCCGCAGGGAACCCAGCAGGTGCGCGCCGTCCCAGCCGGCCTGACGCTCTTCGACACGCAAGGGTGGAGCACGCACCTCGTCGATCGTCGCGTCAGCGGGTTCACGCTCGCGGCGCGCACGCTGCTCTCCTACGGCACGCGGTCGGACTCCGGCACGCGTCGCTCGAGCGGGATCGGCCTAGTCGGATACGCCGTCGACGGGACGAGGCGCTTCGCGCTCCTCGGCAACGAGGCGGTGGGTGACGCACAGGCGATCGGCCCCTACGTCTACATCTCCTCCCACAACGCCCGGCACTATCGGGTCGTCGACCCCCGGGCGGGGCGCGTGGTCGCCGCGCCGTGGACGAACGCACCGACCGCGCTCGTCCCGGAGGGGTAGCTCAGACCTCGAGCAGCAGGGCGTCGCCCTGGCCGCCGCCCGAGCAGATCGCGGCGAGGCCGAGCCCGCCGCCGTTTCGGCGCAGCTCGTAGATCATCGTCGAGAGGATCCGCGCCCCGGAGGCGCCGATCGGGTGCCCGAGCGCCACCGCGCCGCCGTTGACGTTGACGCGCTCGGGATCGGCGCCGAGCATCGCCGTCGAGTTGAGCACGACCGACGAGAACGCCTCGTTCAGCTCCACTCGCTCGACGTCCTCGATCGTCTTGCCGGCCTTCTCGAGCGCGATCTTGCCGGCCTTCGCCGGCGTGCGCGCGAGGTAGGCGAAGTCGTCCGCGACGTAGCCCTGCGCGACGATGGTGGCGAGAATCGGCAGGCCCCGCCGCCGCGCGAAGGCCTCGCTCGTCACGATCACCGCACCCGCGCCGTCGTTGACGCCGGGCGCGTTGCCGGCCGTCGTCGTGCCCTCGGGGTCGAACACGGGCTTCAGCCGCGCGAGCTTCTCGATCGACGTGTTGCGCCGTGGCCCCTCGTCGACCGAGACGTCGCCCACCGGAGCGATCTCGTCGGCGAAGAGGCCCTCGTCGATCGCCCTGACCGCGCGCTCGTGCGAGCGCAGCGCCCACGTGTCCTGATCCTCGCGCGAGATCCCGAGCTCGCGGGAGACGAACGACGCCTGCTCGACCATGTGCCGCTGGTCGAAGCTCGACGTGAGCCCGTCGTGGGTCATCGAGTCGATCAGCGTCCCGTTGCCGAGCTTGTAGCCGAAGCGCGCCCGTTTGAGCACGTACGGCGCGTTCGACATCGACTCCATCCCCCCCGTGACGATCACCTCGTGGTCGCCGGCGCGGATCATCTGGTCCGCGATCTCGACCGCGCGGATGGAGGAGGCGCACACCTTGTTGATCGTGTCGGCCCCGATCTCGACCGAAAGTCCCGCCCCGATCGAGGCCTGACGGGCCGGCGCCTGCCCGGCGCCGCCCTGGAGCACCTGGCCCATGATCACGTACTCCACCGCGCCGCCCTCGAGCCCCGCCCGCTCGAGCGCGGCGCGGATGGCGATCGCCCCGAGCTCCGTGGCCTCGTAGCGGGCGAGCGAGCCCCCGAGCTTGCCGAAAGGCGTACGGACGGCGGAAACGATCACCGAGCGAGCCATGCGCTCACCCTAGCGAGCGCCCTCCTCCCTGCGGGCCGCGAGGGCCGTGGCCGCCGTCAGCCACCTTCGTGCCGGGCCGCACCGTCTCCGAGAGCCGTGTCCAGCGCCCTGGGGCGTGGACAGGTCCACTGGAGCCGGACGCCTCGACACGCACGCCGCCCGGGCGAGAGCGAGGATGCTCGGAAGCGTCGCAAGCAGGTCGTTCTCGGGCATCGACGCTCTTTGCCGCAACGGTGGGGTCTCCGGGGGCCATGTCCAGCGCCCTGGGGCGGGGACAGGTCGGAACGGGACAGGGGCGGGCGGGCAGTAACGTCCCGGCATGATCCGGCAGGCGCTGGCGCAGCTCCTCGACGGCCGCGACCTCTCGCGCGCGCAGGCGCGCGACGTGATGGCCGAGGTGATGGCCGGCGAGGCGACGCCGGTGCAGATCGGCGGCTTCCTCGTCGCGCTCCGCGCGAAGGGCGAGAGCGTCGACGAGATCGCCGGCTGCGCCGAGGCGATGCGCGAGCACGTGCTCCCGGTGAGGCCGGCGCGCGACGACCTCGTCGACACGGCCGGCACCGGTGGCGACGGCGCCGCGACGATCAACATCTCGACCGCGGCGGCCCTGCTCGCCGCAGCCGCGGGTGCCGCCGTCGCGAAGCACGGCAACCGCGCCGTCTCGTCGGCGTCGGGCTCGGCCGACGTGCTCGAGGCGCTCGGCTTCCGTCTCGAGCTGCAGCCGTCCCGGATCGAGCGCTCGATCGACGAGCTCGGCTTCGGCTTCCTGTTCGCCCCAGCCCACCATCCGGCCATGCGCCACGCCGCATCCGTCCGCAGGGAGCTCGCCACGCGCACCGTCTTCAACCTGCTCGGCCCGCTGACGAACCCGGCGGGCGCCCGCGCCCAGGTCGTCGGCGTGTACTCGCCGCAGCTCGTCCGGACGATCGCGGAGGTGCTCTCGAGGCTCGGCGCCCGCCGCGCCTTCGTCGTCCACGGCGCGCACGGGATCGACGAGCTCTCGCCCGCCGGGCCGAACCTCGTCTGCGAGGTCGTCGACGGCGACGTGCACGAGCGGAGCGTCGATCCGATCGAGCTCGGCGTCCCACGCTGCTCGTCCGGCGAGCTGCGCGGCGGTAGCCCCGCCGAGAACGCCACGGCTATCCGGGAGGTGTTCGCGGGCGCGGAGGGCGGCCGCCGGGACGCGATCCTCCTGAACGCTGCCGGCGCGCTCGCCGCCTCCGGCCTCGCCCGCGACCTCGCCGACGGGCTCGGTCACGCACGTGAGGCGCTCGACTCGGGCGCGGCGTCCGAGCGGCTCGAGGCCCTGATCGCCTTCTCCCAGGCCGGCCCGGTGGAGGCGGCCTGAGATGGGCCGCTTCCGCGACGCCCTCGCCGCGCCGGGCCTAGGCGCGATCGCGGAGATCAAGCGCCGGTCGCCCTCCGCCGGCGAGCTGCGCCCCGACGCCGACCCCTCCCGCCTCGGCGCCGCCTTCACCGCCGCCGGGGCCTCGGCCCTCTCCGTCCTCGTCGACGCGCGCTTCGGCGGCTCGCTCGACGATCTGCGCGCGGCCCGCGGGGCCACCGACCTGCCGATCCTCGGCAAGGGCTTCTTCCGCGATGAGGAGGATCTCGTCGAGCTGAGGCGCGCGGGCGCCGACGCGGCGCTGGTGCTCCTGCGAGACGTGGACGACGAGCGTGCGGCCGCGCTGATCGCCCGAGCGGCCGAGCTCGGGCTCGACACGCTGGTCGAGGCGCACGACGCCGGGGAGCTGGAGCGTGCCGTCCGCCTCGGCGCCGACCCGGTCGGGATCAACGCGCGCGACCTCTCGACCTTCCGGATCGACCGAGCGGCACAGCTCGAGCTCGTCGCACGGGCGCCCAGCGACCGAACGATCGTGGCCGAGAGCGGCGTCTCCTCGCGGGCGCAGGGCGCCGCCGCCGAGCTGGCGGGCGCCGACGCGATCCTGGTCGGCTCGGCGCTCATGCGGGCGGCCGACCCCGCGGAGAAGCTCTCCGAGCTGCTCGCGCGTCCCCTGGTGAAGGTCTGCGGCCTGACGCGCGAGGAGGACGTGGCGGCGGCGGCCGACGCCGGGGCCGACTTTGCGGGCTTCATCCTCGCCCGGGAGAGCCCGCGCCGCGCCGACGCCGTGCTCCCCGTCCCGGACACGATGCTCTCGGTCGCCGTCTTCGTCGGCGAGCGGCACGAAGCCGGAGCGGACCTCGCCCAGCTCTACGGGCGCGACGGCGACCATCGCGCGCGGGACGCGGTCCTCCTCCGCGGCGACGAGCCCGTCGCGCGCGTGCTCGACCTACCCTGGGAGTCCGCCGACCCGCGGCACCTCGAGCGGGCCGCGGCGGCCGAGGGCCGCGTGATGCTCGCCGGCGGCCTCTCCGCCGAGAACGTCGGGGCGGCGATCGAGGCCGTCCGTCCCTGGGCGGTCGACGCCGCCTCGCGGCTCGAGGCCACACCCGGGATCAAGGATCACGAGCGGGTGCGGGCTTACGTCGCCGCGGCCCGGCGTGGGCCCGGCCCGACCTCCACGCAGAGGTGACCCTGCTCGATCCGCGGCCTCAGCGCTCGGTAGATTCAACGGGGCCGGCGCTAGACGACGAGAGGAGAAGCGAGTGGCAACAGCAGCGAGCGGCCTCTACGGCGCGTATGGAGGCCGCTACGTCCCCGAGACGCTCATCCCGGCGCTCGACGAGCTCGACGCTCGGTGGCGAGAGGCGCTCGCCGACGAGAGCTTCCGGGCGGAGCTCGAGCAGCTCGGCAGCTCGTACGCGGGCCGGCCGACGCCGCTGACGCTCAGCGAGCGC
>JBBSIG010000144.1:0-6755 GCA_038232215.1 Gaiellales bacterium
AGCAAGCCCACGGCGACGAAGGCGGCGGCGCCGAGCGCGGCCGCCCCTGTCTCGATCCGCCAGGCCCGGTCGACGATTCCACGGAGAGCCTCCGGCTCGCCTCGGCCACGCGCCTCACCCACGAAGCGGAGGAGGGAGGTCGGCACGCCCCCGGTGAGCAGCATCGTGGCGGTGAGAGTCGCGAACGCGATGTAGCTCTGGCGCCCCATTCCGTCCGGGCCGAGGTAGCGCGCCGCGACGACCGACACCAGCAGCGTGTAGAGCTGCGGCGCGACACTGCCGAGTGCAGTCCAGGAGCCTCCCCGCGCGAACGATGCTCCCGTGGTCGCCTCCGCCGCGTCCTTCGCGACGCGGGAGCCCGACTCCGGCGGACCCGACCGCTCGCTAGCGATCACGCGGATCGGGTCGGCTCAGCCGTGTCGTGCCACTCCTGTGGTCGCGCGCGACGAGCCGGCGGCCGACGGATCGGGGAGCGAGGACCGCCCCGGCGGCCTTGAGGCGCGCGCGGGCTCCGATCCCGGGCCGAAGCACGACGTCCAGCGCGCGACGGCGTGCGTCCGGGGCCCCGGCCAGCAGTGCGGCCTCCGCCGAGGTGAGAGCGACCCGGCGGCGGTTGAGCGAGAGCGAGGTCTCGAGCACACGACGCTCGTGGGCCGAGAGCGTGCGCTGGGTTCGCTTTGCCTTCTCGAGCACCAGCACCCGTTCCTCGAGGGAACGCACGCGGCTGGCGCTCAGGCTGCCCTCCCTCAGCCTGTAGCGCGTCAACGGCTCGTCCACGAGCCCGGCCGCGGCGCCGCTCAGGATGAGTCGCATCCAGCAATCCCAGTCGTAGGCGATCGCGATCGACTCGTCCCACCCGCCGAGCTCGAGGAGTCGCTCCCTCCGGACGGCGGGAGCGAAGATGAAGCAGGCCGTCAGGATGCCGGCTCGCTGATCCACGACGGGGAAGCGGTTGGCTCGGTTGAAGCGACCCGCGACCTCGCCGCCGAGCTCGAACAGGGCGTCGCTGGTGAGGATGTCGAGGTCGGGTCGCGCCGCGCCGAGCTCGCCGAGGGCCTCGATCCGCTCGGGGAGGTAGGCGTCGTCCGCGTCGAGGACGACGACGAAGTCGCCAGACGCGGCGCGGGCGGCCGCATTGAGGGCGGAAGCTCCGCCGCCGTTCTCCTTGCGGAGGAGGGTGATCCGGTCGCGGTAGGGCGCGAGCGCACCCTCGATGCCGTCGGTCGAGCCGTCGTCGCAGACGATCACCTCGAGCGGGGCGACCGTCTGTCCGAGTGCGGAGGCGACCGACTCGGCCACCGTGTCCGCCGCCTGATAGGCGGGAGTCAGGACGGAGAACGTCGGGGCCCGGCCCGGCTGCAGCTCCACGTTCGGCGGAGGCGCGATCGAAGGTCTCACGGAATCCGACATCCCTTGCTCCACCATGCCTCCTGTCTCGGCCGGAGGGGGCCGCCGCATGAGTGGACGACTGCCCGGTCGGTCACCTACGCCTCGACGAGCGAGCGGTAGAGCCTGTCGTACGCCTCGACGGACGCCTCCCAACCGAGGTGCGCGCAGGCCCACTCGCGGGCTCCTCGGGCGACCGAGACGCGAAGGTCCGGATCTGCGAGCAAGCGCTCGATCGCGGCCACGAACTCGTCGTCGCTCTCGGCGAGGAGGATCTGCTCGCCGTCGGCGAGAGCGAGCCCTTCGGCCGCGAGCTTCGAGGCCACCACGGCCGTCCCCGCCGCGAGCGACTCGAGCAGCTTCACTCGCATCCCGCCGCCGATCCGGATCGGGACGGTGACGATCGCCGCGCGGTCGAGGAAGGGCGTCACCGACTCCACTCGACCGGTGAGAACGACGTGGTCGCCGGCGAGCCTCCTCATCTCGTCCGTCGGCGCGTCTCCGACTACGAACAGCGTGACCTCGGGACGGCGGTCTCGCACCGCCGGGAAGATCGACCTCAGCAGCCGCATCGCCGCGTCGCTGTTCGGCCGGTGCCGGTACCCGCCCACGAAGACGAGGCTCTCCGGGGACGATCCGAGTGGATCGAGCGGGCGCTCCGGCAGGTCGATGCCGAGCGGAATCTGGACGAGGCGAAGACTCAGCTTCCGGCCCGCGTACAGCGCGCGATCTCGCTCGGTGAGCACGACGGCGGCGTCGGCGTGCGCGAACGTCTCTCGCTCGAACTTCTGCCACGCCAGCACGTCGAGCCGGTGCAGAGCCCGCTTCGCGCCCCGGGCGAGCTCGCTCCGCTCGCGGGCGGCGGTGGCGCCCGGGTCGTGGACGGTCACGATCCGGGCCGCCTTCGAGTCGACCGCCGGCAGGTATTGCGCCATCTCCTGCAGCTCCGCCTGGACGATGTCCGGGCGCCATCTCTCCACCACCTCGCGGACGCGCTGCTCGTAGGCGTCCGACGCCGAGTGGGCGGCCAGCATCGGCATGCCTCCGAGCAGCGACCTGACGCGCCGACCCTCGGCGCCCACGCGACTGAACCGCCTCGGCTCCTCCTCCGGCCGCGGAACCTCCTCGACGAGCTCGCAGCGCTCGGAGAAGTCCGGGTCGGGCGAGGGCTCGTCGCTCGCGCGGAGGTAGACGACCCCAACGCGATGCCGCTCGGCGATCCTCGAGATCAGCTGCGTGATCGCGCGGCCGCCGTGCATCGCCTCCGGATGCGGCGAGAAGGAGAGAAGGAAGAGGACGCGCAGGGGCACTTCGTTCACCAGTCAGTATCCCTCTCCCAGACGACGGCGAGGCGTTCGGCCGCCGCCCCCCGTAGGGGAGGTCCGACACTCCGGCGCGGGGCGCGAGTCTGCTGCGGCGGCGGAGCCCGCGCCTACTGCGCAGCGAGCGGCTGCCGCTCGAGCTGCAGCGGGGCGCTGCGAAAGTGCTCGACCACGTCCGCGAGGATGCGGTTCAGATCGAGTGTCGGCTTCCAGCCCGTCGCCTCCGCGACCTTGTCGATCGAGGGGATGCGGTGGAACATGTCCTCGATCCCTTCTCCGTAGACCTCCTCGTAGGGGACGAAGACGAGCTCCGACTCCGAGGCGGTCAGGCGCCGCACGCGCTCGGCGAGGTCGAGGATGCTGATCCGCTCCTGCGAGCCGACGTTGTAGATCTCGCCGCTCGTGGAGCCGTCCTCCATCAGCGCCTGCAGGGCTCGCACGGTGTCCCGGACGTGGCAGAAGCAGCGGGTCTGCGTGCCGTCGCCGTGAATCTCGAGCGGTCGCCCTGCGAGCGCCCAGCCCACGAAGCGCGGCACCACCATCCCGTACTGGCCGCTCTGACGGGGGCCAACGGTGTTGAACAGGCGCACGATCACGCAGTCGAGCCCCCGCTCGTGGTGGTGCGCGAGCGCGAGGAACTCGTCCATCGCCTTCGAGTCGGCGTAGGCCCAGCGCTTCTCGGTCGTCGGCCCGTAGATGCGGCGCGCGGTCTCGGCGAGCGGCAGCTCGTCGCGGTGGTCGCCGTAGACCTCCGACGTCGAGGCGATCAGCACGCGCTTGCCGAAGCGGTTGCAGTAGCCGAGCACCATCTCCGTGCCCTGGACGTTCGTGACGAGCGTCTGCACGGGCTGCTCGACGATCAGGCGGACGCCGACCGCCGCGGCGAGGTGGTAGACGACGTCGCACTTGTTCACGAGCTCGTTCACGACCGCGGGGTTCAGGACCGAGTCGACCACGAGGTGGTAGTCCCGGCGCTCCCTCAGGTGCGCGACGTTCTCGACCGAGCCGGTCGAGAGGTCGTCGAGCGCGTAGACCTCCAGGCCCTCGGCCAGCAGGAGCTCGGAGAGGTGGGACCCGATGAAGCCGGCTCCGCCCGTGATCAGCGCCTTCACGAGGCGTGAGCGTACGTTGTGGGTCGCTGCGCGGCGACCTCCCGTGGCTTCGTTCCCCGCACGAACAAGAGGTCACCTTTCGTGTTCCGCCATGGGAACGAGATGATCTTCGTGAGCCGAAGACGCAGTGACTCGGGCAGATGTCCGTGGAGCCTCGGCAGATGGGTCAAGTACCCGATGCGGTAGTGGAGACCCAGCTCGTCGAGGGCGGACCGCAGCTGGGCCGATTGGATCGGAGCCTCAACCGTTTCCGGATCCTCGGAGACGCTCTCGTCATGTCGGCGGAACAACGACCAGAGAAGAACCAGCAGCCGCTTGGCGACGGTCCGATCGCTGCACGGCTCGGAGATGTAGAAGAAGCCCCCCGGCCGAAGGACACGGTTCAGCTCCGCGAGGCACGGTCGCAGATCGGCAAGGTGATGCAACAGGCCCTGACAGGTCACGCCGTCGAAACTTCCGTCCGGGAAGCGCAGCTCTGTGACGTCACCGACCTCGAACGCCACTTCGCCGGTCGACTCGAGCTGCTCGTACTTGCGGCGTGCGATCTCTAGCATCTCGCGAGAGTGGTCGATCCCGGAGACGCGAAAACCACGCGACGCGAGCGCGAGGCTCACAACCCCCGTCCCACATCCGAGATCGAGAACTCTCGCGTGCGGGTGCCCGGCGGCCTGTGCGTCGAGAAACGGAATCAGCGAGTACGCGTGATAAAGCCTGTGCTCGTCTGTGACGGAGGCGTCGTAAGAGGCGGCCGTCTTGCTATGGAACTCGATGTCTTTGCGGGCGAATTCCTCAGGCGCGATCGCTTCCCGCTCTTCGCCGGTGCCGTTCCGCATGCCACGGACCATACTCCGCATCAGCCGACGGGCGGCCTTGGGGCGTCGGCGCTGCGAGCCTTCGGGCTCTTGGTGCGGCCTGGTATCACGGACTGACCCGACTATCTGTCCACGGCTCGGGTCTCCCCGGCGCGACCGGCGTCGCCTTACAAATTCCTTAGGCCCCGGCCCCGTGGTACCCCCTGACCCGTCGGCTACGATGGGTCCAGTCGAGCTGCGGCGGAGACTCCGTCGGCAAAGGACACGAAAGGGAGTCGAGAGGGTTGTTCGAACGCTTCACGGAACGAGCTCGTCAGGTCGTCGTCCTCGCCCAGGACGAGGCGCGCGCGCTCAAGCACAACTACATCGGCACCGAGCACATCCTGCTCGGCCTGCTGCGCGAGGAGGAGGGTCTCGCCGCCCGCGTGCTCGAGTCGCTCGACATCACGGTCGAGGAGGTGCGCGCCCAGCTCGCCCGCATCGTCGGTCAGGGCGACGAGGTCACGACCGGTCAGATCCCGTTCACGCCGCGCGCGAAGAAGGTGCTCGAGCTCGCGCTGCGCGAGGCCCTCTCGCTGGGGCACAACTACCTCGGCACCGAGCACATCCTGCTCGGGCTCGTGCGCGAGAACGAGGGAGTGGCGGCGCGCATCCTGCTCGACTTCGACGCCGACGCCGAGAAGATTCGCAACGAGATCATCCGCATGCTGTCCGGCCCCGGCCGGCGCCAGCAGGGCGGCGGCGCCCCGAGCGGCGAGAAGGCCAAGAGCTCGAAGCTGCTCGACCAGTTCGGCCGGAACCTCACGAAGCAGGCCTCCGAGGGCAAGCTCGACCCGGTCGTCGGTCGCCAGACCGAGATCGAGCGCGTGATGCAGATCCTCTCGCGCCGCACGAAGAACAACCCAGTGCTGATCGGCGAGCCCGGGGTCGGCAAGACCGCGGTCGTCGAGGGCCTCGCCGCGCGCATCTCCGCGAACCAGGTGCCCGAGCTCCTGAAGAACAAGCAGATCTACACGCTCGACCTGGCGGCGCTCGTGGCGGGCTCGAAGTACCGCGGCGAGTTCGAGGAGCGCCTGAAGAAGGTGATGAAGGAGATCACCCAGCGCGGCGACATCATCCTGTTCATCGACGAGCTGCACAACCTCGTCGGCGCGGGGGCGGCCGAGGGCGCGATCGACGCCGCCTCCATCCTGAAGCCTGCGCTCGCCCGCGGCGAGCTGCAGACGATCGGCGCCACGACGCTCGACGAGTACCGCAAGTACCTGGAGCGCGACGCCGCGCTCGAGCGGCGCTTCCAGCAGATCCGGGTCGACGAGCCCACCGTCGACGACAGCGTGCAGATCCTGCGCGGCCTCCGCGATCGCTACGAGGCCCACCACCGCTGCAAGATCTCCGACGACGCCCTCCGGGCGGCCGCCGTGCTGGCCGACCGCTACATCCAGGACCGCCATCTCCCGGACAAGGCGATCGACCTGATCGACGAGGCGGCCTCGCGCCTGCGCATCCGCTCGATGAGCGCGCCTCCGCGCTACCGCGAGCTCGAGGAAGAGATCGAGCGCGTGCGCAAGGAGAAGGAGGAGTCGATCGAGAACCAGGAGTTCGAGAAGGCCGCCTCGCTGCGCGACAAGGAGCGCAAGCTCTCGCAGAAGAAGCGCGAGCTCGAGGAGGACTGGCGGAACAACGAGACGAGCGACGAGCAGCCCGAGGTCGGCGAGGAGGAGATCGCCGACATCGTGTCCATGTGGACGGGCATTCCCGTCTTCAAGCTCACCGAGGCCGAGTCGCAGAAGCTGATCCGCATGGAGGACGAGCTCCACAAGCGCGTGATCGGCCAGAACGAGGCGATCGTCGCGGTCTCGAAGTCGATCCGGCGCGCTCGCGCGGGCATCAAGGACCCCAAGCGCCCCACCGGCTCGTTCATCTTCCTCGGCCCCTCCGGCGTCGGCAAGACCGAGCTCGCGCGCACGCTGGCCGAGTTCCTGTTCGGCGACGAGGACGCGATGATCCAGGTCGACATGTCGGAGTACATGGAGAAGCACTCCGTCTCGCGGCTCGTCGGCTCGCCGCCCGGCTACATCGGCTACGACGAGGGCGGCCAGCTCACGGAGGCCGTCCGGCGCAAG
>JBBSIG010000145.1:0-6741 GCA_038232215.1 Gaiellales bacterium
CCGGGAGCGATCGCCGCGCGAGCGGCACTCCGCGCACGCCTCCGGCGTTGACTCAGAAGATCTCGGGGCACCAGGGCGCGCGATCGGTGCGGAAGACGGCGTCCGCGTCGGCCAGCGCCCCGCGACGGAGCTCCTCCACCCGCCCGGCGCGCGCGAGCTGCGTGAAGGTGAAGCCGCCGAGGTAGACCGAGCCGAGGGCGGGGACGTCGAGCCGGAGGTCGGGCTCGGCCCGCGCCGGCTCCACGGAATCCGCGCCCACCCGCCAGCGCCCCTCGTTCCACGGGCAGAAGGCATCGGCGACGTCGAGCACGACCGGGGGCCCGTCCTCCAGGATGCGTGCCTCCAGCGCCGCGCGCACGTCGACGAGGCGCACCCAGAGCGCGTCGCTCAGCGTGAAGCGCAGGCGCCGCGGCTCGGCCACGAGCAGGAGCAGCGGATGGTCGACGGGCAGGAAGCCGGCCTCCACGCGCTCCATCCAGTCGACGTCGAGCAGGTAGCGCCAGATCTCGCGGGTCGCGGCGGGCGAGACGCCCATCGCCTCGAGCACGCTCGTCCGACCGGTCGAGCTCCCGTACTCGAAGGCGACGTGCAGGCGGTAGAGCGCGTAGGCGGCCGGCTCGTCGTCCAGCTCGAGCACGACGTGCTGCAGCTCGCCGCCGCCCTCCCGCCGCCACTCGGGGTCAAAGAGGCGCCGGCCCTCCCACCATGCTCGGGAGCGCGAGAACATGCCCGGCGTCTCGGCGGCTACGCGGTCGTAGATCCCGGGCAGCAGCTCGAGCGCCTCCTCGTGGTCGACGAGCCGCGCGGCGGCCGCCGAGTCGACCGCCGACCCGAAGGCGCCGCGGTCGCGCCGCAGCTCGAGCTCGCCGCAGAGCGACGCCATCCCGTAGCCGAAGCGCCCGTAGATGGTGCTCTCGGACGCCCAGAGCACCGCCACCGGCTCCCCGCGCTCGTGAACGTCGTCGAGCTGGGCGCGCATCAGCGCCCGCAGGATCCCGCGCCGCCGGTGGGTCGGCAGCACCCCCACCATGGTGACGCCCGCGGCCGGAACCCGTCGGCCGGGGACGGTGAGCTCGAAGGGCAGCGCGCCCGCGCCGCCGACGACGGCGCCGTCGAGGGAGGCCGCGTGCATCCGCTCGGGCGGGAGCATGGTCAGGTGCCGCTCGGCGGTCTCGCCGGTCGGCGCGCGCCCGAAGAAGTGCGCGATCGGCGCGAACGCCTGCTTGAAGTCCTCGGTGCCGGCGCAGGGCCGTACCTCGACGGTCACCCCGCGATCCGCTCGAGCGGCGCGTAGTCGAGCACGAGGCGCCGCTCGCTCCCGTCCCCGGCGAAGCGGACGCTGACGACTCCACCCGGCTCGATCCGGGTGACGATGCCCTCGCCGAGCGTGCCGTGGCGCACGGCGTCGCCCGTCGAGAGGTCGGGCACGGCTCCGCGAGGCTCCACGCCGGCCTTCTGCGCGCCATACGACGACCACGACGTCGGCCGCAGCCGCTCGCGCTCGACGTGCGCCTCCGGCAGCTCGTCCAGGAAGCGCGAGGGCAGGTTGTAGCTGCGGTTGCCGTACAGGGAGCGAGACGAGGCGTGGAGCAGGCACAGCCGCTCCATCGCCCGTGTCATGCCGACGTAGCAGAGGCGCCGTTCCTCCTCGATCCCCTGCTCCTCGATCGAGCGCGAGTGCGGGAAGATGCCCTCCTCCATGCCGATCAGGTAGACGGTGCGAAACTCCAGCCCTTTGGCGTTGTGCAGGGTCATCAGCGTCACCAGGCTTCCCTCGCCGCGGATCGCGTCCTGGTCCGAGTAGAGGGAGATCTCCTGCAGGAAGGTCGACAGGGTCGGGTCGCCGGCCGTCTCCTGGTACTCGCGCGCGACGCCCACCAGCTCCTGGAGGTTCTCGATCCGGCCCTGGGCCTCGACCGTGCGCTCGACCTCGAGCGCCGAGACATAGCCGCTCCCGTCGAGCACGCGCTCGACGAGGTCGGGCAGGTCGAGCTCGAGCGCGCCCGCCTGGAGCGACTGCAGGAGCGTACGCAGCGCCTTGACCGCCTTCAGCGGCGCCGCTCCGACACCCGCCTCCTCGGCCTGCTCCAGCGCCTCCCACAGCGAGACGCCTTGCGCGTCCGCGTAGGTCTGCAGGCGGGCGAGCGAGGAGTCGCCGATGCCGCGCCTCGGCCGGTTCGCGATCCGCTGCAGCGAGACGGCGTCGTACGGGTTGTCGATCACCTGCAGGTAGGCGATCAGGTCCTTGACCTCGGCCCGCTCATAGAAGCGCGGGCCGCCGATCACCTGGTAGGCGACGCCCTGCCGCACGAGCACGTCCTCGAGTACCCGCGACTGCGCGTTCGTCCGGTAGAAGACGGCGATCTCGTTGCCCGAGGAACCTTCCTCGACGAGCCCCGCGATCCCGGCGGCGACGAAGCGGGCCTCGGCGTGCTCGTCCTCGACCTCGACGACGTGCACCGGCTCCCCCACCCCGAGCTCGGACCAGAGGTTCTTCGGCTTGCGCTCGCGATTGTGGGTGATGACGCCGTTGGCGGCCCCGAGGATCGAGTTCGTCGAGCGGTAGTTCTGCTCCAGCGCGATCGTCCTCGTCTCGCCGAAGTCGCGCTCGAACTCCAGGATGTTGCGGATGTCGGCGCCGCGGAAGGCGTAGATCGAGTTGTGGGTCACGAGGCCGTTCGCGACGAAGTTGTGCGTCCTTTCCACGTCGATGTCATAGACCGCGCAATCGAGCTCGACCGCCTCGACTCGCTCGACCGTCTCGAAGCGACCTTCCTCGTTCACCATCAGCATCCCCGGCCGCACTGCCGAGGCAGGCATGAATGGCAGGGAGTTCCGATCCTTCGCGACGCCCTCCTGTGCGGCCAGACGCGCGGTGAAGCGAACGGATACGTCCAGCGCATCCTCGATCCGTTCGACAGTGCCGATCAACTGCTCGAAGTCCGAATAGGCGGTCTCGACGCGCCAGCCGTCGGAGCCCTTGTAGGCGGGGCGGACGCACAGACCCGTGCTCTCGAGTGCTCGCCGCCCGGCGCGGTCGTAGCCGAAGAGCGACAGCCGGTGCATCGGGCGTGCGCCGCGAGAATCACCGCAGAGCGAGACCGTGAGTCGCCTGCGAACGCGCCGGCCGTTCGTTGTGGTGGCGGCGCTGAAATGAGGATGGTCGAAGCTCAGCCCGTGCTCGCGAAGCAATCGGCGGCCGGGCGACTCGGTGTCGAGCTCGGAGAAGATGCGATCCAGCACGACTTGCTCACCTACCACGCTGCGTCCCGCTTCCGCGCGGCTCGGCCGCGCGACGAAAGGAAGCGTCGGAAGCCGATACAGCAGTGAAAGCAGCGTCTCGGAGACGCGCGCCTCCGCCTCGTCGGCGTGAACTGTCACAACCCACGCCGCATCAGCATGCTCCGCGTTCATTCGCATCGCCGGGCCGGGGAGCGACCGTGCCTGCCCATTCGTGTACGTCTTCGAGGTGCCGAGCCGGAAGCCGTAGCCTCGCTTCCACATCGCATAGGTCATGTAGAGCTGAGGCGTTCTGCCGGCCTTGAATCCCGCGAAGTGCGTGTGCTCAGGTGTCGACACGAGCCGCCGCCCGCTTTCGGTCGAGATCGCGATGCCGGCTCGCCTCGACGAGCGATGGACGCGGGCGACTCGGGCGGCGCGGAAGCGGCCGCTGCCGTAACACGAGAGGACGTCGTCGCCGACGCGCACACGCTCGATTGGCTTCGTGGAGCCGTCTGCCATGGTGACCAATGTCCCGGCGGCGAGACACTGGTCGGGATCGCCGACGGCGCAGACGTTCCGATGCTTCTCCGCGAGCAGCTGCAGCAACCGGTACTGCGCGTGGTTCGTGTCCTGGTACTCGTCCACGAGCACGTAGCGAAACGCCTTCTGCCAGCGCTCGAGCGCCTCGGGGAAGCCCTCGAGGATCTTCACCGTCAGCATCAGCATGTCGTCGAAGTCGACGGCGTTCGAGGCGAAGAGGCGGCGCTGGTAGAGCGCGTAGACCTCCGCCGCCGTCTGGTCGTAGAACGAGGAGACGCGTGCGGCGTACTCGTCGGGGCCCACGAGCTGATTCTTCGCGTTCGAGATCTGGGCGTGGATGCCGCGCGGAACGAAGCGCTTGGGGTCGCGCTCGAGCTCCTCCAGGCACTGCTTGACGAGCCGCACCTGGTCGGCCTGGTCGTAGATCGTGAAGCTCGAGCGATAGCCGAGGCGCGGCGCCTCCCGGCGCAGGATGCGTCCGCACGCCGAGTGGAAGGTCAGGATCCAGGCGGCGCGGGCCGTGTCGCCGAGCAGCAGCTCGAGCCGGTCTCGCATCTCTCCCGCGGCCCGGTTCGTGAAGGTGATCGCGAGGATCTCGTTCGGCTTCGCGCCGCACGCGGTGACGAGGTGGGCGACGCGGTGCGTGAGCACGCGGGTCTTCCCGGAGCCCGCGCCGGCGATCACGAGCAGCGGCCCCTCGGTGGCGAGCACGGCCTCGCGCTGGGCGGGATTCAGGTCGGCGAGATACGTCTCGGGGGAGGCCACGGCCACGGTCTCGATGCTAGACGCTCGACCGGAGACTGACGCGAGAGCAGCCGGTCGCCCGGGCTTCGGCGCCGTGCGCAGGCCCGCCTGCCGCAATCGGTGCCAGGCACCGTCACGACTTTCCGCACTCTGTGACGATTGTGTGAATCCGTGCCTTTCCACAGCGTGGAGCCAAATCTCGGACGCGGCGCCACCCTCGGGAAACGAGCGCACTCGCCCGCTTGGACGTGTCCGCGCGCCCAGCCGCGGTGCCAGGCACCGTCACGAAAGTGTGACGCGGCCGCGAGAGTCGAGCTCGAGCGCGCGCGTCGCGCGGTAGCCCTCCAGGAAGCGACGGTCGTGCGTGACGAGCAGCACCGTGCCGCCGAAGGAGTCGAGCGCGCGCTCGAGCTCCTCGATCGCCTCGACGTCGAGGTGGTTCGTCGGCTCGTCGAGGACGAGGCAGTTGACGCCGCGCGCGGCGAGGATCGCGAGCACCGCGCGCGTCCGCTCCCCCGGCGAGAGCGAGCTGGACGGGCGCAGCACGTGGTCGGCGCCGAGCCCGAACTTCGCGAGCAGCGTGCGCGCCTCCTCGGGCCGGCTGCTCGCGGCCCCACAGAAGGCGGCGAGCAGCGACTCGTCTCCGGCGAGCGCCGAGCGTCGCTGCTCGAGCTCGCCGAAGACGACTCCCGGGCCGGCGATCCGGCGGCCCTCCGCGAGAGGCAGGCGCCCGAGCAGGCCCGCGAGGGGCGTCGTCTTCCCGCTCCCGTTCGGACCGGAGATCGCGAGCCGGTCGCGCCAGCCGAGCTCGAAGTCGAGCGGGCCGAGCGAGAAGTCGCCCTGCCGGACGACCGCCCCCTCGAGCCGGACGACGCTCTCGCCACTTCGGGCGCCCGAGCCGAGCTCCAGCTGTAGCCGCCAGGGCTCGTACGGCTTGTCCACCCGGTCGAGCCGCTCGATCCGTCCCGCGAACGACTTGGCGACGTCCTTCGACTTCTTCTTCTTCCGCCCCTGCCCGTAGCCGCGCCGCTCCCAGTCCTGCATGCGCCGCCGCTGCTCCTCGAGCCGGCGCGTCTCGCCCGCAAAGGCGTCGAAGCGCGCAGACTGGCGCCCGCGCTCGAGCTCGCGTGCTCCCGCGTACTCGCTCCAGCCGCCCGCGTACTCCCGGGCGCCGTGCGTCCACTCGTCGAGCTCCACGATCCGGCCGACGGAACGGTCGAGGAAGTCGCGGTCGTGCGAGACGATCACGGCCGCGCCGGGGAGCGACGCGAGGAAGCGCTCGAGCCGCTCGAGGCCGGCGAAGTCGAGGTCGTTCGTCGGCTCGTCGAGCAGGAAGACGTCGAAGCGAGAGACGAGGACGGCCGCGAGGCCGACGCGGGCCGCCTCTCCGCCGGAGAGCGAGGTGGTCTCTGCGCCGAGCCGCTCGCCCGGCAGGCCGAGCTCCGCGAGCGTCGCGCGCGCCCGCACTGCCAGATCGGCGCCCCCGAGCGCGAGGAAGCGCTCGAGCGCCGTTCCGTACGCCTCGGCCCGGCCAGGGTCGTGCGCGAGTGCCGCCGCGAGCTCCTCCATCCGCGCCTCCGCCTCCCCGACGCCGCTACGGCGCGCGAGGTACGCGAGCACCGTCTCGCCCGGCAGCGCCTCCGGCTCCTGCGGCAGATACCCGACCGCGAGCAGGGGAGGCGAGGCGAGCACGCGGCCGCCGTCGGGCCGCTCGAGCCCGGCGAGCAGGCGGAGCAGCGTCGACTTGCCGGCGCCGTTCGGCCCCACGAGCCCGATTCGGCTGCCCGGCGAGACCGACACCGAGACGTCGGCGAGCACGGCCTGAGAGCCGTAGGACTTCGAGAGGTGGACCGCTGTGAGCGTGCCCGGCTGGCGCATGTGCGAGCTCCCGGCAGAGACGGACGCGCCCGGCGAGGGCGCGAGGAGGACGTGGTGTGGCTCTGCTAGTTCCGCATAGCGCGGCGCGCTGGCGCCGCCCGCGATGCTAGCGCAACGGAAACGGCTTGCCCGCGAGCGCGGGCAGCACCTGCGCGGTGACCCAGACCGGCGTCGTCACGTAGCGGATTGAGTAGCGGTAGCTGCCGTCGTCCTTCCGGAGCCGCGCGAGATACCCGTACGCCTCCCGGCCGGGCGCGCGGCCCGCCGCGATCAGAGCCTGGATCGCCCACGCTGTCGACTGCGCGTCGGAGCCGCGCCCGGCAGTGAGCTCGAAGCCGCCGTCGCGGTTCTGCAGGC
>JBBSIG010000146.1:0-6740 GCA_038232215.1 Gaiellales bacterium
GTAGCCGCTGAAGTGCGGGAGCTCGACGCCGAGCTGCGCGTAGACGTACATCGTGAGCCCCGAGCAGTCGAATCCGCCGGACGGGCTGGCGCCGCCCCACACGTACGGCACACCGAGGACGCGCTCGGCGAGCGCGACCGCCTGCGCGCCGAGCGACGTCCCCGGGCTCGCGCCCTCGTCCGTCGGCAGCAGCCACGACGCCGGCACGCCGGGGCCGGTGGCCGGCGCGGCTCGGAGCGAGCCGAGGCCGAGTAGCGCCCAGGCCGTGGCGCTGGCGCGGGAGCGGGTGGACGCCGACTTCGCCGCGCGCGCGAGACCGACGAGGATCTGCGTTCCCGCCGGCACGCCGAGCGTGGAGTCGCCGACCGAGACGCGCAGGCCGACGAGGCCCGTCTCCGCGGTCGCGCGGCCCGGCACGACGGCCGCCTGGAGCACGACCACGTAGCTCCCCGGCCCGAGCGGCATGAGAGCGTTGAGACCGCTGCGGAGCGCCCGTCCGCCGGCGAAGACGCCTTCCGCGCTGGCGCCGGTCGTCCCGTGCGCGGGCACGAACAGCCGCGCGACCTGGACGCGCCCGCCGAGCAGCGAGACGTCCCGGAGCTCCACCCCCGCCTCGCTCGCCGAGGCGGAGCCGATTCGCAGGACGTACCCGTCGGCCGGGTAGGCAAAGGCTCCTTCGCCGGCGCGGGCGAGCAGCGAGCCGTCGGCCGCGCGCACCTCCGCGAGGCCGAGCCGACTCGCGGCCGCCCCCGCCGTGGCCGGCGCGAGGAGGGAGGCGAGCGCGAGCGCGGTCGCGGTCGCGGTCGCGAGCCGGAGCAACACGGCGGCGAGCATAGCCGAGCCGGCGCTCGCTCTCGGTCAGCCTGCCGGCCGACGGGACGTGTCCAGCGCCCTGGGGCGAAGACATGGCTCCCGGTGCTCGTGCGGGCGAGGCGCTCGAGGCGGTCGGCCTCGGCGAGCGGCTCCACCAGCGGGTGGGCCGGCTCTCGAGGGGCGAGCGCGGCCACGTGGCGATCACGCGGGCGCTCGCCGCCCGGCCGGCGACGTGGAGCTCTCGCTCGGCGGCGGAGACGCGGCCCGGAGCCGGCCGCGAGCCGAGTCTCTGGGGGCCGAGGCGGGAGAGCGGCTCAGCGGTGCAGGAAGCGCTTCGCGGCCATCGCGGCGATCCCGCCGAGCGCCGCCTTCGCAAGCGGATTCCCGAGCATTCCCGCCGCTCCGCCTCCGCGGCCGACGCCGCCGCCACCGCCGAGGCCGCCGCCGAGGACCTGGCCGAGCAGGCCGGCGCCACCCTGCTGGTGCAGCCCGCCGACCAGCTTCGCGAGCAGGTCGGGCGAGCCGGCGTCACCGTCTCCTGCGGGCAGGTCGAGCCCCTGCTCCCTGCCGTGCTCCTGCAGGTGCCGCGCCAGCTCCGTGCGCTCGCCGGGCGACATCCGCTCGAACGCGCCCCGGGCCGCCTCCTGGTACTCCTCGGGCGAGAGCTGCGAGGCGACCTCCTCGTGCCGCTCGAGCGCCTCGTTGTCCGAGAAGCCCTCGTGCGGCGGTCCATCCTCGTACCGGCCGATGAAGTCCTGATAGTCCTGCTGCTTGCGATCGTCGCCGAGCAGGTCGTCGAGGAAGCTCATTCCGACTCCTTTGCCGATTTGCACGTTGCCTCTCCACGGGTGCCGCCGGCAAACGCCGAGCGTGACGACGATCTCGTCGGTGCTACTCTTCGGCGAGCGCCGCTAGGGCGCGCGACGAGAAGAGGAGATGGCGCCCAAATGACCGAGCCCGTGTACGCCCCTCTCTCGCAGCCGCGAGGCTAGCGCGCCGTCCGATCTCCTGGAGGGGCAACGCGCGCGCCACGCGGCGACGTCCCCTCTTTCCTACCGCGGAGATCGCATACCCATGAGCAGGACAGCCGGCGCGTCGGCGACGCGCCTCCAATCGCTCGGCTGGGGCCCGTGGCTCGAGTCCGCGCTCGAGCCGTTCGCCCGTGACGGCCTCGATCCCGGTCGTGTGACGGCCGAGCATCGCGGCGCCTACACGGTGTCCACCGAGGCCGGCGACGTGTCGGTCCAGCTCTCCGGCAGGCTCCGGCACGAGGCGGCGGGCCGCGGCGACCTGCCCGCCGTCGGCGACTGGGTGGTGACGGACGGCGAGTCCGTGCACGCCGTACTGCCCAGGCGCAGCGCGTTCTCGCGCAAGGCGGCGTGGCGCGCGACGGAGGAGCAGGTCGTGGCCGCGAACGTCGACGTCGTGTTTCTCGTCTGCTCCCTCGTGGACGACCTGAGCCTGCGACGACTCGAGCGGTACCTGATCATGGCCTGGGAGAGCGGCGCCGAGCCGGTCGTCGTGCTGACGAAGACAGACCTCTGCGACGACGTCTCCCAGCGCACGCTCGAGGTGCAGTCGGTTGCGCTCGGCGTTCCGGTCCACCCGGTCAGCTGCGTCACGGGCGACGGCTTCGACGCCCTCACCGCCTACGCGCACGGGAACCGGACGATCGCGCTGCTCGGATCGTCCGGCGCGGGGAAGTCGACGCTCCTGAACCGCCTGCTCGGGCGGGACCTGATGAAGACGGCGGCGGTACGGGAGTCGGACGGACGAGGGCGGCACACGACTTCGCATCGCGAGCTCGTCCCGCTTCCCGGCGGCGGACTCGCCATCGACACCCCGGGGATGCGCGAGCTACAGCTCTGGGAGGCGGACGCCGGTCTCTCCGGCACGTTCGAGGACGTCGAGGCGCTCTTCGGGGAGTGCCGCTTCGGCGACTGCAGCCACGAGGTGGAGCCCGGTTGCGCGGTGCTCCAGGCGATCGAGGCGGGCGAGCTCCACCCCGACCGGCTCGAGAGCTATCGCAGCCTCAGGCGTGAGCTCGAGTGGCTCGAGCGGAAGCAGGATCGTCGTGCCGCCGCCGACGACAGACGGCGGATCAGGAACCGCGCGAAGGAGATTCGCCGCCTCCCGAGGTGAGCGCGCGCTACCGGACGCGGACCGCGTAGTCGAGCTTCAGCACGCGGCTCTTCGCGATCACGCGGACCTGGAACACGAGCGGCTTGCTCCGCGTCTCGTCCGACCACCTGAACGAGCCGCGGTAGATTCCGACGAAGGCGTAGTAGCCGACCGTGTCGACCTTCTTGCCGTTGTAGAGGATGACCGGGCTGACGGTGGCGTGGAGCCGCTTGCCCCGCCGGTCGCGCGCGTAGACCGTGTATGTCCAGCGCGTGCCCGCCTCGGGCGTGTGGGTGGCCGCGACCAGCGACGCCGTGAAGGGGATCTGGCTCTCGCTCGGCGTCGGAGCCGCGACGGGAGCCACCGCGAGCGCCGCGAGCCCGAGCACCAACGCGAGCGTCAACACGTGTCGAAGCCGCATCGCGCCGATTGTAGGGACCGTTCGTTTGCAAGATGTAAGCTCGTGCCCCGTCCGCGAGGCCGGCCCTGTGGACGACCCGTCACGGGGTCAGACACCGTCGCAAACCGTCCACAGCGCGGAGCGCGCGGGCCGGACGATCTCCGGGTCTTCGTGACGAACTTTCCACCGGACGCGGGGCCAGGCACCGTGACGGATCGCCCACAGGCGAGCGCGGGAGCCTCGCTCAGGCGAGTGTCCGGCAGCGCAGAAGTCGCTCGCGCCCGCGTGGCTAAGCTGGCCCCGATGGAGCGGCGCGAGGGCATCGAGGTCGAGGGTCTCGTCAGGGAGTTCAAGAAAGGGCCGCGGGCGGTCGACGGGATCGACCTCGAGGTGGCTCCGGGTGAGATCTACGGCTTCCTCGGCCCGAACGGCGCGGGCAAGTCGACCACCGTGCACATGCTGACGACCCTGCTCCCGCCGACCGCCGGAAGGGCGAGCGTCGCGGGCTTCGACGTGGTGAGGGAAGGGCCGCAGGTGCGCGCGTCGATCGGGGCCGCCCTCCAGGAAGCAGCGCTCGATCCCCTCCTCACCGGCCGCGAGCACCTCCGCCTGCAGTCCGCGCTCCAGGGGCTCTCGAAGCCCGAGCGCACCCGTCGCGGGACGGCTCTCCTGGAGCGCGTCGGCCTCACCGAGGCTGCCGACCGCAGGGTGCGCGGCTACTCGGGCGGGATGAAGCGACGGCTCGATCTCGCGCTCGCGCTCGTGCACGAGCCGTCGATCCTCTTCCTCGACGAGCCGACGACGGGCCTCGACCCGCAGAGCCGGAGCGCGCTCTGGGAGGAGGTCGGCCGACTCGCGAAGGAGGAAGGGGTCACGGTCTTCCTGACGACCCAGTACCTCGAGGAGGCCGACGTGCTCGCCGACCGTGTAGGCATCATCGACCGGGGCCGCATCGTCGCGGAGGGCACGCCCGCCGCGCTGAAGGCGGAGATCGGCGAGCCGAGCGTGGAGGCGGTGCCCGAGCGCCCGGAGGACCTCGACGCGATCGGACGGACGCTCGAGCGCTTCGGCAAGCCGACCGGCGGCCGGAGGGGCGCGGCGACCGTGCGGCTAGAGGCAGGAGTCGACCTGGCCGACGTCGTCCGCGGTCTCGACTCGGACGGTCTCGGCATCTCGCACCTGCAGCTCCACGTGCCGACCCTCGACGACGTCTTCCTCGCGAAGACGGGCCGCTCGCTCGAGGGCGCGGCCGACGACGAGCCCGAAGCCGTTCCCGCGTGAGCTCGCCTCTCGTCTCGCAGGTCTACCAGCTCGCCCGCCGCTCCTTCCGCCGGACGCTGCGTCAGCCGGCGAGCACGATCGCCCCCCTCGTCTTCCCGCTGATGCTGCTCTTCGTCAACTCCGGCGGCCTGCACGCGGCAACGAAGCTCCCCGGCTTTCCCTCCGACTCGTTCGTCGCCTTCGCGCTCGCGGTGCCGTTCATGCAGGGCGCTCTGTTCGCCACGATGAACGCGGGCACCGACCTCGCCCGCGACATCGAGACGGGCTTTCTCAGCCGGCTCTCGCTGACGCCCATGAGCGGCGTCGCCCTCGTGCTCGGCCAGCTCGGCGGAGCCGTCTCGCTGGCCGCGTTGCAGGCAGTCGTCTACCTCGGCGTCGGTTTGGCGGTCGGCGTCGACCTCGCGAGCGGGCTCGCGGGCGGACTCGTGCTGATCGCGCTCGCGCTCCTCGTCGCTCTCGCCTTCGGCGCCGTCGGCATCTTCATGGCGCTCCGCACCGGCTCCGGCGAGGCGGTGCAGGGCCTGTTCCCGCTCATCTTCGTGCTGTTCTTCCTCTCGTCCATGAACCTGCCTCGCAACCTGATCGAGGCGGACTGGTTCCGAGCGGTGGCGACGATCAACCCGGTCTCGTACCTGATCGAGGGGATGCGGAGCCTCGTCATCGTCGGCTGGGACGGTCAGGCGCTCGGGCTCGGCTTCGGCGTCTCCCTGGCGCTGCTCGTGCTCTCGCTCGCCGCCTCGTCCGCCGCCCTGAAGACGCGGATGCTGCGGACATGACGCACGGCAGCTTTCGCTCTGTCGCGCTCGCGGTCGCCTGGCGGACGCTGCACAACGTCTTCCACAACCCCGCGCTCCTCCTGCCCTCGCTGCTCTTTCCGATGGTCTTCTTCGCCGCCTTCGCCGGCGGTCTCTCGCGGATCGCGGACGCGCCCGGCTTCGACTTCCCCTCCGGCTATACCGCCTTCCAGTACGTGTTCGTGCTGCTGCAATCGGCCGCCTTCGGCGGCGTCTTCACGGGCTTCGGGATCGCGCGCGACTTCGAGAACGGGTTCGCGCGGCGCCTGCTGCTCGCAGCCCCCCGCCGCAGCGGGATCGTCGCCGGCTACGCCCTCGCCGCGCTCGCCCGCTTCCTGTTCACCGGCCTGGTGGTCACGATCACGGCGCTGCTCGCGGGGATGGAGGTCGATGGAGGCGGCGTCGACCTGTTCGGCCTGCTCGTGCTCGCGCTGCTCGTGAACGTGATCGCGACGCTGTGGGCGGCCGGCCTCGCGATGCGTATCCGCTCCGTGCAGGCCGGCCCGCTGATGCAGAGCCCCGTCTTCCTGATCCTCTTCCTGGCCCCGGTGTACGTCCCGCTCGATCTGCTCGGCGGCTGGATCCACGCCATCGCCCGCTTCAACCCGGCGACTGCGCTGCTCGAGACGGGGCGCGGCTTCATCTCCGGCGAGCCCGCGAACGTGGGGCTCGCCTTCGGGCTCGCGATCGCGCTCGTGGGCATGTTCGCACTCTGGGCGCTCCGGGGCCTCCGGCGGGCGGAGGCGGCAGGCTAGGCGAAGCGCGCCGCGCTCACCGCGTCAGGGCAGGCGAAACGCGAGCTCGCCGAGCCTGCGGTAGCCCTCGACGGACGGATGGTCGCCCTCGACCGTCCACCTCGCCCGCATTCTCCCCGGCCGGTCGGGGTCCTCGAGGGTGTCGTGGAAGGGCAGCACGGGGACGTACTCGTCCCGGCCGATCGCCTCGATCAGCTCGTTCAACCGCCGGATCTGCGGATCCGCATCGGGATAGCCGTTGTTCCAGGGCAGCACGTCGGCGAGCGCGACCCGGAGGCCGAGCGCCTTGCCCGCCTGCACCATGCCGCGCAGGCTCTCTGCGGCTGAGGCGACCGGGCGCCCCTGGGCGATGTCGTTGATTCCGCCCTGGACGACGAGGACGTCGGCACCGCGCGCGCAGTCGTGCAACCGCCTTGCGATCTCGTCCGTTCGCTGCCCGTAGCGTCCGCAATTGCGAAACTCGAGCCTGGGGTGGGCGCGCGTCGCCCAGTGCTCGTACTGACTCGCCGGGTCGCCGCCGAGGCGTGCGTCGAAGCCGGGCGAGCCTTCGGTGATGGAGTCGCCGAGAGCCGCGAC
>JBBSIG010000147.1:0-6712 GCA_038232215.1 Gaiellales bacterium
CCACGCCGGCAGCGCGGTGTGCAGGTTCGTCAGGCCGAACCTGCGGGTGTGCATGGCGAAGGCGACGTCCTGGCCGGCCTCGCACGCGGCCTCGACGAGCTCGACGCAGCGGCGGCTCTCCTCGATCCCGTTGCGGGGAACGAGGTGCGAGACCTGCAGGCGCACGCCGGCGCGATCGGCGCTGCGGATCGCCTCCGCGACGGCGCCGGCCGCGCCCTCGTCGCGCCGCCGCGGGTGGGTGGCGTAGAAGGGCGCCAGCGCCGCGAGCGCCGTCAGCTCGTCCTCGCCCGCCCCCTGCTCCTGTGCGTACTCGAGGCCGGTCGAGTAGCCCCAGGCTCCGTCCGCGAGCGACGCGCGGAGCAGCAGCTGCATCCGCTGGAGCTCGCGCCCTCTCGCCGGTCTGTCGGCGAGACCCAGCGTCGACAGGCGGAGCTGGCCGTTCGGAACGAGGCTCAAGACGTTGACCGCCGGCCTCCCCGCCGCCAGCCTCTCGAAGTACTCGCCGGCGGAGCTCCACGTCAGCGGCAGCTCGTCGGAGTAGCCGTAGATCGCGCGGCTCGCGAGCGCGGGGTCGCGGATCGGGAAGCAGCCGAAGCCACAGTTGCCGACGACCTCCGTCGTCACGCCCTGGTGAATCGCGCTGACCGCGCGCGGATCGACGAGGAGCGTGTAGTCCGAATGGCTGTGGAGGTCGACGAAGCCGGGCGCGACGGCGAGGCCGGCGGCGTCGAGCTCGTCCGCCTCGGCCTCGACCCGTCCCACCGCGGCGATCCCGTCGTCGTCCACGAGGACGTCGGCGCGGCGCCCGGCGGCGCCCGTCCCGTCGTACACGGTGCCGTTGCGGATCGCGACTCTCAGGCGCGCACCGACTCGATCGTGCCGTAGGCGCCGTCGCGCACGAATCGTGCGTGCGCGCACTGGACGGCGTCCCCGTCGAGCTCGAAGCCGTGACCGGGCCCCTCCGGCAGGCGGAACCTCCCGCCCGGCGTGGACACTTCGACTCCGGCCGTGAGCCGCTCGGCGAGCAGCTGGTGCATGATCTGGCTGCCCGTCGTCAGGTTCGGGATCGTCGAGGCGACCTGCGCCTGGGCGAGGAAGCTGATCTCGCTCTGTAGGAAGGCGTGCAGGTTCACGTTCAGGCCCCACGCGGCGCAGATCGCCGCCTGCTGGCGGAAGCGCAGCAAGCCGCCGGCGTCGTGCGGCCCCTGGACGACCACGTCGGCGGCGCGCGCCTCGAGCACCTGGCGCAGCTGCTGGGTCGTGTAGACGGCCTGATCCGCGGCGATCTTGACGTCGACCTTGCCACGGACGTGCGCGAGCCCGTCGACGTCCCAGTGCGGCACCGGCTGCTCGACCCAGTCGAGGTCGTGGACGGCGAGCCGGCGGATCCGCTCGACGGCGGCGCCGGCGTCCCAGGCCTCGTTCGGGTCGATCCGCAGCTGCTTGCCAGGCCCGATCGCCTCCCGGACGGCCGCGACGATCGCCTCCTCGTCGCGGCGACGGCCGACCTTGAGGTAGATCACGCCGTAGTCCTCGAGCCGTTCCGCGTGCCGCGCCAGCGTCTCCGCGTCGTCGCCCTGCAGCAGTCCGAAGACGTCGAGCTCGTCACGGACGGCCCCGCCGAAGAACGTGCGCGACGGCACGCCGAGCGTGCGGCCGAGCGCGTCCCAGCAGGCGGTCTCGATCCCGGCGACGACGAACTGCGTGAACTGAGGGGTGATCTTCCACCTCCCCTCCGTCCAGACGGCCTGCAGCAGCGCCTCGACGTCGGCGACCGAGCGGCCCGTGACTTGCCGCCCGATCAGCCGCCCGTACTCGGCGACCGCGGCGGGCGCCTCGCAGATCGACTCGCCGTAGCCGACGACGCCGTCCTCGGTGTGTACTGCGAAGAGGACGAGGTTCGCGCCTCGCTGGGCCCCGGCGCTCCAGTGGAACTCCTGCGCCAGCGGCACCGCCAGCGGCAGCGCCTCGACCCGCGCGATCCTCACGGCCGCGTCATCCGCTCGCCTCCGAGGGGAGCGAGTCGCGGAGCAGACCGATCGCCCACTGGAGCGAGTCCTCGATCACGCGCTCGGCCAGGTCGGCGTCGCCGGCCGTGCACGCCACGTAGAAGCGGCGGTAGTTGGAGACCGAGCGGCGGAAGCGCTCCCTCGTCGAGAGCACGAGCCGGTTGTACCGCTCGGAGCGCCAGAAGAGTCGCTCCACCTCGGCGAGGAGGCGGGGTCGCCTCGCGGCCGCGTAGCAGGCGGCGTGGAAGCCCCAGCGCGCGCGCAGGTAGCCGTCGACGTCCTGCGTCCGGGCCAGCCGCGCGAGCTCCTGGAGCAGTAGCCGCATGCGCTCGAGCTCCGCTGCCCGGACCGAGGCGGCTCCGACGCGTGCCGCGAGACCCTCGAGGCCGCGGCGCGCGGCGTAGATCTCCTCCAGGTCCTCGAGCGTCAGCCGGGTGACGAAGGCGCGCCCCGTGCCGCCCACCTCGACCAGGCCCACGCGCTGCAGCTCGGTCAAACCGAGCCTGACGGGCGTCTGCGAGACGCCGAGCCGCTGCGCGAGGGCGCGCTGCACGAGCGGCGTCCCCTCCGGCAGCCGGCCGCTCACGATCAGCTCGCGGAGGGCGTGCGCGACGCGGTCCTCGACCGACTCGCGCGCGATCGGCGCGATCCCCTCGAGCGCCTCCGTCACGCCCGTATATTGTCCGGCAGCGCGATGTGAGATTTCATATCGCGATCCTAGCTCTTCGCATGGCGACCACCGAAGACACTGCTCGCATCGGCGTCGACGTCGGCGGCACGTTCACGGACGTGATCCTCCAGCGTGCGGACGGACGTGCGACGATCCGCAAGCTGCTCTCGACGCCGCCCGACTACGACGTGGCCGTCGTCGCGGCGGCCACGGGCCTGGTCGGCGGACCGCGCGTGACAGCCGTCGTGCACGGCACGACCGTCGCCACCAACGCCGTGCTCGAGCGTCGCGGCGCGCTGACCGCGCTCGTGACCACGGCCGGCTTCCGCGACGTGCTCGAGCTGCGTCGCCTCCGGATTCCGCGCATGTACGACCCCTTCTGGCGCAAGCCCGACCCGCTCGTGCCCCGGCGACTGCGCTTCGAGGTCGACGAGCGGATGGCCGCCGACGGCACGGTCGTCCGCCCGCTTCGGGAGGTCGACGCGCGCGCGGTGGCGGCACTCGCTCGCCGGGCCGCGGTCGAGTCGGTCGCCGTCTGCCTGCTCCACTCCTATCTCTACCCGGAGCACGAGCAGCGGCTGGGGGCGATCCTGCGCGAGGAGCTGCCGGGCGTCGCCGTCTCGCTGTCGAGCGAGATCCTGCGCGAGCAGCGCGAGTACGAGCGCTCCGCGACGACGGTGGTCAACGCGTACGTCCGCCCGCTGATGGAGCGGTACGTGGGCGCCATCCGCCGAGGCCTCGACGACGCGGGGGTCGCGGCGCCGCTGACGATCATGCAGTCCTCCGGAGGGGTCCTGACCGCCGAGGAGGCGAAGCTGCGACCGGTGCTCGCGCTCGAGTCGGGGCCGGCGGCCGGCGTCGTCGCCGCGGTCGGCCTGGCGCGGCGGCTCGGGCTCGACAGGGCGATCGCCTTCGACATGGGCGGCACGACGGCCAAGGCATCGTTGATCGAGGACGGCGCGGTCTCGCGCGGCCGGGAGTACGAGGTCGGCGGCACCCTCTCCGCGGGAAGCCGACTGCTGCGCGGCTCCGGCGAGCTCCTGCGCATCCCCACGATCGACCTGGCCGAGGTCGGTGCGGGCGGCGGCTCGCTGGCCTGGCTCGACCCCGCGGGCGGACTCAAGGTCGGGCCTCGCTCGGCCGGGGCGGCGCCCGGCCCCGCGTGCTACGGCCGCGGCGGGATCGAGCCGACCGTCACCGACGCGAACGTGGTGCTCGGCTACGTCCCGGAGGGCCCGCTCGCCGACGGCCAGATCACCGTGTCGCGCGCGGCGGCGGAGCGGGCGCTGCAGCTCGTGGCCGGGCCGCTCTGCCTCTCGATCGCCGAGCTCGCCGCCGGAATCCACTCGATCGCGAACGCGCGGATGACGCGCGCGCTGCGCTCGGTCTCGTCCGAGAAGGGGCGCGACCCGCGCGAGTTCGCGCTGATCGCCTACGGCGGCGCGGGACCTGTGCACGCCGTCGGGCTGGCCGAGGAGCTCGGCTGCCGCACCGTCCTCGTGCCGGCGTCGGCGGGCCTCTTCAGCGCGCTCGGGCTGCTCGACGCGCGGCCGGAGTTCCACGAGGTGCGGGCGGTGCACTTCGACGCGCGGTCGGTCGACGCGCGGCTGCTGGACGGGATCTTCGCCGAGCTGGGACGGCGGCTCGACGGCGTCGAGCTCGTACGCACGGCCGAGCTCCGCTACGGGGGGCAGACGTGGGAGATCGAGGTCGAGGCGACCGATCCGGTCGACCTCGACGCGCTGATCGCGGCCTTCGAGGACGAGCACGAGCGCCTGTACGGCGTCCGCGGCGAACCCGGCGCGCCGATCGAGATCCGGGTGCTGCGCCTGGCCGCGCTCGGGCCGGAGCGTGCCGCGGACGGACTCCGGCTCGACGACGGGCTCGAGCCGCGCGTCCGTGCCCGCGCCACGGTGCTCGGCGAGCTGCCGGTGCGCTCGCGCGCCTCGATCGCCGAGGCGCCCGAGACGGGTCCGCTGCTGGTCGACGAGTACGACACGACGGTCGTCGTTCGCCCGGGCTGGACGGTGCGGCGAGACCCTGCGACGGCGGCTCTGATCCTGGAGCGGTCGGCTTGAGCGTGGTCACCGCCGACCCGATCACGCAGGAGATCGTCGCCAACGCCCTCGCGTCGATCGCCGACGAGATGGCGACGACGATCTTCCGCACCGCCCACTCGACGGTCGTGCGCGACGGGATGGATTTCTCGGCGGCCCTCTGCGACCCGGACGGCGAGACCGTGGCGCAGGCCGTGACGGTGCCGTTCCACCTCGGCTCGGTGCCGCACGCCATGCACACGCTGCGCACGAAGTGGGGAGCGCGGATGCAGCCCGGCGACGTCTTCCTCATGAACGACCCTTTCGATGGCGGCATCCATCTGCAGGATCTCTTCGTCTTCAAGCCCGTCTACCTGGACGGCGGCCTGATCGGCTTCGCGACCACGACCGCGCACCACGCCGACGTCGGCGGGCGCCTGCCCGGCTCGGCCGCCTGCGACAACACCGAGATCTTCCAGGAGGGCCTCCGCCTGCCCTGGCTGCGGCTCTACGAGGGCGGCGAGCCGGTCGAGGCGGTGTTCGAGGTGATCCGCGCGAACGTGCGGATCCCGCGGATGACGCTCGGCGACCTCGCCGCGCAGGTCGCGGCCACGAACGTCGCCGAGCGGGCGCTGCAGGAGCTGGCGCGCCGCTACGGGGCCGAGCGGCTGGCCGGGCTGATGGCGGGGCTCGTCGAGCACACCGAGCGGCTCGTTCGCCGGGAGATCGCCTCGTGGCCGGACGGCCGCGCGACGTTCACCGACTACCTCGACTCGGACGGGCTCGAGCGCCGCGACGTGCCGATCAGCGCCACCGTGACGATCGAGGGCGACGAGGTCACCGCGGATCTGACCGAGTCGTCGCCGATGGTCGCCGGAGCCCTCAACTCGACGCGCTCGTTCATCCAGGCCTGCGTCTACCAGGCCGTCCGCTCGGCGCTCGAGGTCGAGATCCCGAACACGTCCGGCGCCTTCCGTCCGATTCACGTGCTGACGAGGCCCGGCACGATCGCGCACGTCGTCATGCCCGGCGCGTCCTCGATGCGGGGCGTGACCGGCTTCCGCGCGCTCGACGCCGTCAACGGCGCGCTCGCGCAGCTCGTCCCGGACCGCGTTCCCGCGGCCGGCGAGGGCGGCAACACGCTGGCCGTCTTCGGCTCGGAGCGCGCGGACGGATCGAGGTTCGTCTTCTACGAGCTCGTGGTGGGCACGTGGGGCGGAACGCCGCGGCACGACGGGAACGACGGGCTGACGAATCCGGCGAGCCTCGCGGCCAACATCCCCGTCGAGGTGGCGGAGTCCGAGTTTCCGATCCGGGTCGAGCGCTACGGCCTGGTGCCCGACTCGGGCGGCGACGGCGAGCACCGGGGCGGCCTCGCGGTCGAGCGCGTCTGGCGCTGCCTGACGCCGAGCACGTCGCTGATCGTCCGCTCCGACCGCTCTGCCCACCCCCCGTACGGCCTGCAGGGCGGCGAGGCGGGAGCGGTCTCCTCCAACGTGCTGATCCACGCGGACGGAACGAGGGAGACGTTGCCGTCCATGTTCTCGATCACGATCGAGCCCGGCGACGTCTACGTCCATCGCACCGCCGGGGGCGGCGGCTGGGGCGAGCCCGCCGAGCGCGATCCGGCGAAGCGTGCAGACGACCTCGCCGACGGGAAGGTGACGGCCCCGTGAGCGACGCCGCCCGCCTCGTCGACGCCGGACCGGCCACGCGGGACCCCATCTCCTTCGAGGTGATCAGAAACGCGCTCGTCGCCGCCACCGACGAGATGGTGCTGGCGCTCAAGCGCAGCGCCTACTCGACCAACATCAAGACGCGCTCCGACTTCTCCTGCGCCTTCTTCGACGCCGAGCTGCGCTCGGTCGCGCAGGGCTTCGCCCAGCCCGTCCACCTGGGCTCGATGTTCTTGCTGTTGCGGAACGGGATGCTCGCAACCGGGCGGGAGCGGCTCGCCCGGGGTTACTTTATCGTCACCAACGACCCCTACCCGAGCG
>JBBSIG010000148.1:0-6699 GCA_038232215.1 Gaiellales bacterium
CCACCGCGCGGACGAAGCGCTCGCGCACGCGGTGGTAGTAGGCGAGGAAGTCGGAGACGCGCAGGCTCTCGCGCTCGTGCGTCCCGAGCACGACGTGCATCCGCTCGGGCCTGGAGCCCTGGAGGCGCGCGACCTGCTCGGAGTAGAAGCACAGCTGGAGCACGTAGGCCGGTTTCGAGTGCCGCGCGAGCTTGGTGTCGACGACCTCGTAGCGCCCGTCCGGCTGCCGCTCCACGAAGTCGGCGAACCCGCGCCAGTCGCCGTCCACGAAGCAGGCCTGGTAGATCACCTCGGCGCCGGCGCGCATCGCCTCCGCCGTCGCGCGCGCGGCCGCGTCGAGATCCCAGTCGTTGGGGATGGTGGTGACGTCGCGGCCGTCTGCGAGCAGCTGTGCGAGGTAGGCGGCCTCGTGCTCCTCGCCCTTGCGCTTGACGAGGTCGGCCTGCGGGTTCGCGGCCGCGGGTCTAGCCAGCTCGCGTCGCGCGACCGCGAGCTCGAGCTGGGTCAGGTGCTCGCACTCGAGGAACGCGTTCAGGTCCGACGGGGAGAAGAGAGTCGAGCCGTTGCGCCGCTGCACGTCTGGAGTATCGGCACCTTGAAGGCGACGACTTACGCCTCACGCGTCTCCGGCTTCTTCGTGGGGCGAAGCCGCATCAGCGAGTGCCTCCCGCGGTAACGCGAGCGGCCCGCTCTTGCTCGACCGATTCGGTCACGCCGACTCCAGCAGCGCGGGAAGCGCACCCATCTCGTGGGTCACGACGTAACGCCACTCCCCGTACCGACCGTCCGCGTTGACGGCGGCTACCCACCGCTCAGCCGCCTGAGCCTTGACTTCCTCGAGCACGTCGTAGCCCTTCGGCTCGAGGATCAGGTGAACGCCGTCGTCGAGCCCGACGATGAAGTCCGGCACGTACTCGTGAGCTCCGTCCGAGTGCAGATACGGAATCGCGAGGCCCAGGTTCTGGTTCTTCACGAACGCGGCGACTCGCGGGTGGGCGTCCAGGTGATACGCAGCCGACTGCTCCCATTTCGAGTCCGAGACGACGTAGTTCAGATGCGATTTCTCGACCTCCTTGACCGGCTTGCTCGTCCAGAAGTCGACGTCGGCGGTCGAACCCGTCTCCCGGTCCTGCTCGTATCTCGGGACCTCGGGCGCCTCGCCGCTCGAGACGTCCGGCCGGATCGCCTCCGCGAGACGCTCAACCGCGAAGCCCCAGTACGGCGACAGAAACGCATCGACCCGCTTCGCCGGGGAGTCGACGATCACCTTCTCGCCGACGAACCGCTTCACGATCGCGAGGATCTGCGGGAACAACACGTGCGCCGGCGCCTCGCACGCGTCCCTGCTCGCGTACTCCCGCGTCAACGCGGCAGCCAGCTCGAACTCCTCTTCCTGGAGCCGGGTGCTCTTGCGCCACGCGTCGAGGTTGATCGTCGTCGACCTGCCCGGCTCCGAGAACGAGGGACGTCCCTTGTTCAGCAGCGTCGACTTGAGCCGCACCTCGTCCGGCACCTTCATCGGGTCCACCGCGACCGTGGCAACGGCGTCCCAGTCGAGGGAGATCCGATTCCGGATCGCCTGCTGGTAGCCCACGACACGCGGGAAGGTGATCTCGTACGCCTGCTTCTGTGGCAGCGCATGGACGCGGTGCCGCGTCACCGTCTTCGGCTTTGCTCCGCTCCGCTGCTTGAACGGCACCACCTCGAAGGGGACTCCGAGGATCTGTGCGACCTCCTCGTCGAACCTGCCCTCCTCGTTCAGCTCGTAGCTCACACGGCGCAGGCCGCGACCCACGACCTGCTCGCAGAGGAGCTGCGACATGAACGGGCGGAGGCCGACGATGTGCGTGACGGTGTTGCAGTCCCAGCCCTCCGTGAGCATCCCGACGCTGACGATGCAGCGAATGTCGCGCCCCGGCGGATGGAGCGGCCGACCCAGCTTGCTCGCGAGCTCCTCGAATCCCTCCGGATAGACAGGACGACCCTGCGTGTCGCGAGTCCAGTCGAGCTTGCCGACCGTGTCGAGCGTGAAGCGCATCCAACGTGACTCGTCGTTCTTCGCGCCTTCGACGTCGGTCTCCCCGACGACTTTCGAGTCGACGCGAATCGTCACTCGCTGCTCCTCGGTGTTCCGCAGCTCGGGGATGCTCGCCGGAGAGATCCCCGTCGGCGCGTCGCCCCCGGCGAGCCACTCGTAGATCACGGCCGCGAGCTTCGTGTTCTTGCAGACCAGGATGAAGACGGGCGGTCGTCTCTCGTCGCCCTCGGCCCACCGCTTGCGCTCCTCCTCCCACGCGAGCGCGAGCAAGCGGATCGGGTGCTCGGCGTACCGAAGGACGGCGTCCACCTTCGGATTCGCACGCTTGCCGCCGCGCTCGCCGGCGGTCAGCTTGCCCATGATCCAGCGCCAGATGTTGAAGTACGCCGCCTGCTCCTCTCCTGTCGGATCGGAGTGCGCGAGCTGCGGGATCTTCACGAGCCCGGACTCGATCGCGTCGGTCAGGCCGAAGTCGCTGACGACCCACGGGAAGATCCTGTTCGTGTCCTCGCCCGCGCGCGCGAGGTAGTACGGCGTCGCCGAGAGGTCGATGCAGAAGTTGATCCGGCGATGCTCGTGGATCCGGTCGAGGCCGTCGATCCACACGGTCGACTCGTACGCGAGCTCCTCGGCGCGGTCCTCGTCGAGCCACTCCGCGTCCTCCTCGGCTTCCGAGCCCGCGGCAGCGCGAATCCGGTACGCGTGATGCGCCTCGTCGTTGAGGACGAGGATGTTCTGCTTGCCGCCCACCTCGCTTCCCAGCAGCCGCTGCATCAGCTTCGCGTCGCTCTCGACATAGCGCGTCTCCTCGGCCTCGACCTCCTGCTTGGCGGGGCGGCGGTCCTCGACGATCCGCATGCCCTGGGCGAGAGCGATGCCGAGCGCCTGCTCGGTCATGTACCGCCCGCCGCGGCCGGAGGTCGTCTTGGGGCCGATCTTGATCACCGCCTTGATCAGCTCGGGGATGCCGTTCTTCTGCACCTTCGACCCGGCGCTCATCCCTTTGCGCTCGAAGTCGTGCCAGTTCTTGACGAGCACGCGGGCCGCGCCGCAGGCTCGGCATCAGATCGGCGGGAACGAGGTCGGCAGTGCGGTAGATCGACGCGTCGCCCCGGTTCGGATCGAGCTCGGCGAGCCGCTCGCGGATCGTCACGTTCGGGCAGACCGCGAGCACGACCTCCGAGAAGCGCGCATCGCCGCGCGAGTTGACCTTGTTGAGGATGCTCCAGGCCGCGACCATCCCCATCACGGTCGTCTTGCCCGACCCGGTCGCCATCTTGCACGCGTAGCGGGTGAAGGCGTCGACGCCGTCGGGGACGTCCTCGGTCGGCACGCTGACCCCCTGCAGGAGGTCGGAGCGCGCCTCGTTGAGGAAGACGATCGTCTCGGCGGCCTCGAGCTGCGCGAAGAAGAGGCGCCGCTCGCGACCCTCGCGCCGCCAGTGGCGGATCAGGTCGAGCGTCGTCCGCGTGGCGCCCGGATAGCCGGCCTCACGCCACTGCGCGAGCCGCTCGCGGATCAGGTTGACGAGCTCGAGCTCCTGCCACTCGCCGCGCGCGGGCTGGTCGGCCTCGGGCGGCGGGGCCTTCGGGTCGCGGTAGAAGTAGCCGGCCAGCCGGCGCGCGGCCAGGCGCTTCGGAGCCGCCCCGTCCTCGATCTGCCAGTGCTCCGCCGGCTCGTCGAACGGCGAGTTGAGGATCGGCTGCTCGACCTCGAAGGCGCTCAAGTCGCGTCCGATCAGTTCGCTATTCTGACAACGTGGTCGCGGCTACGCTCGACCCCGACGGACGGCGCGTCTCGCTCACCCACGAGCGTTGGCTCCACATCAAATCCCGACGTCCGCAACTCGGTGGGGTACTTGCGGGAGATCATGACGGCTGTCCGCGAGCCATCGCGGCGCGTTGACGGGCGCGCGTCGAACGAGGAGTGGTTCTTCCTCGAGGACGCGGGGCCTGCCCGCTGGCTCCAGGTCGTCGTACACTACGAGGGAGGTGAGGGATGGATAGTCACAGCGTTCCCGCGCAGGTCGCCGGCACGGTGATGATCGCCGGCGTCGAGTTCGACAACGTCGAGTACGACCGCAAGGGCGACGTCCTCTACCTCCACGTCGGCGAGCCGGATACCGCGGTCGACTTCGACGGCACAGCCGAGGGAGACGGTACGAGTTACGGGCCCGACGGGAGCCTCGTCGGGCTCACGATCCTCAACGCGCGACTGCGGCTGGAAGAGGACGGCAAGATCGTCCTCACGCTGCCCGAGCAGCGCGTCGAGGCGACCGATCTCGGCGACGCCCTCGCATAGGGCGCTCATTCCGCCTCGTCGAGCGACTTGACGACGAGCAGCTCGTTGCCGCGGTCGTCGATCACCTTGACCGCGACCTCGCGCACGTCGCCGGCGGTGAACGGCGCGCTGACCGTGCCCGAGAGGTGCTCCCAGACCGACTCCTCGAAGTCCGTCCTGAGCGCCTTCCTGAGGTTGTCCCAGGCGCTCGTGCGGGGAAAGAACGCCTGCGAGACGTGGAACGAAAGGCCGTTCCAGGCCGTGTCGAGCAGCCACGCGGGCACGTCGCTGCCGCTGCGATGGGTCGCCTCGAACGTCGTCGGGTCGAAGGTGTCGAGGCCGCGCAGCTCGACCTCGTAGCGCTGCGGGCCGCCCTGCTCCTCCGGGTCGACCTTGCGGAGCGCGACGTCGGGAAGCCCCGAGACCGAGAAGAGCTGGCTCGACCGCATCGTCTTCAGCAGGTCGCCCATCACGAGGTCGGGAGTCGCCTGCACGTACGTGGCGGGGATCCCGATCTGCTGCTCGATCTTCTCGACGAGCGCGCGTGCATTCGGCTCGATCGCGAAGCCGATCACGAGCAGCTGCTCATAGTGCTTCATGTGCGCCTCGCGCGCGGCCTCGTAGACGAGCTTCTCGCTGACCGCGCCGTTCTCGGGGCCGAACACGATCGCGACCGGCGCGTCGTCGGGCTCGAGCGCCGCCTCCCCCGTCAGCGTCAGCGACTGGGCCGGCGGCCGGACGTTGCGGAGCGAGATCGTCCTGTTGCCGCCGAGCTGGAGCGACGGGTTGCGGCGCAGCGCCTCGAGCATCCGGTCGACGTACGACGCGTCGTCGGGCACGCCCGAGTCCTCGATCCCGTCGCCCTCGAAGTCGACCGGCGTCGGGATCGTCGCCTCGACGACGAAGGGGCCGGTGACGCGGGTGACGTTCCTCGTCACCTCCGGCCGGTCGACGAGCACCTCCTCCGCGGGCGGCTCGTCGTTGGCGATCGACTTGAGCGTGACGTGCGGGACGATGCCGCCGACCTCCTCGCCCTTTCGGTTCTGTCGACGCTTGTAGACGAAGCCGGTGGCCGGGCCGCGTTCCGGATCCTGGAGCTCGTAGTACGGGAAGGTCGCGGTGAGCAGCCGCTGCCGCGCGAGCGCGAGCGGGACGCGCGAGGTGTCGATCGTGATCCAGCGCCGGCCCCACTGCTCGGCGACGTAGGCCGTCGTGCCGGACCCGCACGTCGGGTCGAGGACGAGGTCGCCTGGGTCAGTGGTCATCAGGAGACATTTTTCGATGAAGCCAGGGGCCGTCTGAACCACGTACGTCCGCGTTCCTGTCATGCCAGCGCGAGATATCGGCCAGAGCGTCGTCAACCGTCGGAACGGGAATTCGTCCCTGTAGCTCTTCCACCAAAGCGTGTTTCCTTGGACATGCAGGCGGCCGAGGTCCCTCAGGCGTTCGATCCCCGTTTTGCTGGTCGACCAGCCGCGAGTCGAAGAAGGCAAATACTCGCTTTCATCGAGCTCGACGGGAAAGCGGGATCCCTCGCTTCCTGTTTGGGAAGTCAGGTTTTCGAGTTTGAGTATCCGGCCGTCTGGCACTGGATCGAGGCGCATCTTCTGTCGGACGGACAAGTCGATGATCGTTCCATCAGGGGTCTCGACACACACATACCGCTCGTCCGGGTTCTCAAATGGGTCTCGGGCAACAAACAGAGGCCGAACCTTTTGTACTGCTCGATCTCTCGCGTACCAGAGAAGAAAGTCAGCAACTTGCGGCGGACGGCTGCTCGACTGGCCGGTGGTCTTCTCGATGAGAACTACTCCGCAGAAGTTCTCCGCCCCGAAGACCTCGTCGCCGATTTCGCGGACGTGATGCAGGTTGTCCTCCGAGATCTGCACGAAGGCGCTGCCAGACGGAGTAAGCAGCTCGCGCGCCACGAGCAGCCGGTCACGCAGGTACGTCAGATATGAGTGCAGCCCGAGCTCCCAGGTGTCGCGGTACGCCTTCACCATCTCGGGCTCGCGGGTCATGTCGCCGTCGTCGTTGTTCTTCACGTCCCGACGGCGCACGAATGGCTGGAAGTTCGAGCCGAACTTCACGCCGTAGGGCGGGTCGATGTAGATCGCCTGCACCTGCCCGCCGAGGCCCTCGTACTCGAGCAGCGAATTCATGACGACGAGCGAGTCTCCGAGGATCATCCGGTTGACCCAGCCGCCTTTGTGCTCGTAGGCCTCGAGCTGCTGGTGCAGCGGAAGCTGCGGGTCGGCGAAGAGCTGGAGCTCGAGCTGCCGGTCGCGCTCGTGCCCGGCGAGCGTCTCGAGGATCGCCTTCGTCGAGAGCCGCTCGTGCACGAAGAGCGGCAACGTCGGCACGTCGAACGAGAGCCGCTC
>JBBSIG010000149.1:0-6651 GCA_038232215.1 Gaiellales bacterium
CGGGTCGTGCTCACGAATCGCTGCCCGAGCGGGCTCAACCGGGGCTTCGGCGGGCCGCAGCTCTACTTCGGGCTCGAGCGGACGATGGCGATCGCGGCCGGGAGGGTCGGGCTCGACCCGGCGGAGCTTCTGCGACGGAACCTGATCCAGCCAGGCGACTTCCCGTACCGGACGCCCTCCGGCGGCCTCTACGACTCCGGCGACTACGAGGGCTGTCTCGACGAGGCGCTCGCGCTCGCGCGCTACGACGAGCGCCGCGCCGAGCAGGAGGCCGCGCGTGCGGAGGGCCGGCTCCTCGGGATCGGGATCGCGCTCGTCGTCGAGCCGTCGATCTCGAACATGGGGTACGTCACGCTCGCCCAGACCGCCGAGGAGCGCGCCCGCGGCCTGCCGAAGTCGGGGAACGCGGAGGGAGCGACGATCGCGGTCGGCCCGCTCGGGGGCGTGACCGTGCGTCTGTCGACGACGCCGCAGGGGCAGGGCCACCGCACGGTCGCGGCACAGGTCGCCGCCGACGCGCTCGGGCTGCGGCCCGACGAGATCGAGGTCCTGTCGGAGCTCGACACCTCGACGAGCGCCTGGACGGTCGCCTCGGGTAACTACTCGTCTCGCTTCGCGGGCGTCGGCGTCGGTGCCGTCCGGCGCGCCGCGGACCGCCTGGCCGGGAAGCTGCGGGCGATCGCCGCGCATCGGCTCGGCTGCGAGCCGGACGAGGTCGAGCTGCGGGACGGCAAGGCGTGGGGGCCGGCGGGCGAGGACGACGCGCTCTCGCTGCGTCGTCTGGCGGGCGCGGCCCACTGGAACCCCGAGTCGCTGCCGCCCGGGCTGGAGGCGGGGCTGCACGAGACGGCGTTCGACGCGGCGCCCAATCTCGACCCGCCGGACGCCGAGGATCGCGTCGCCTCATCTGCGGCCCACGGCTCGATCGCCGACGTGGCGGTCGTCGAGGTCGATCGCGAGACGGGGGCCGTCAGCGTGCTCGACTACGTCACCGTCCACGACGCGGGGCGCCTGCTCAACCCGCTGCTCGCCGACGGCCAGGTTCGGGGCGGGTTCGCGCACGGCGCGGGCGCCGCCCTCTTCGAGCGGATGGTCTACGACGAGGACGGCAACCTGCTGACCGCGAGCTTCCTCGACTACCTGTGCCCGACGGCCCCCGATCTGCCTCCCCTCACGATCGCGCACCGCGAGTCGCCCTCGCCGTTCACACTGCTCGGCTCGAAGGGCCTCGGCGAGGGCAACACGATGAGCGCGCCCGCCGCGCTCGCGAACGCCGTGGCGGACGCGCTCGGGCGGGAGGACGTCGCCCTGCCGCTGACGCCGAGCCGGGTGTGGGAGCTGCTCCCGTGAAGCCCGCCGCCCTCGCGTACGCACGCCCCGGCTCGGTCGAGGAGGCGGTCGAGGCGCTCGAGCATGGCGGCGAGGACGCGAAGGTGCTCGCGGGCGGTCAGAGCCTCGTCCCGCTACTGAACATGCGCTTCACGCGGCCGTCCCTGCTCGTGGACGTGAACCGCGTGGAGGAGCTGGGCGCGCTCGCGGAGGCGAACGGAGGCGTCCGCGCGGGCGCGATCGTGCGCCAGGCGGCCTTCGAGGCGTCGCCGCTCGTGCGCAGCCGCGTTCCGCTCGCGGCCGAGGCGCTGCCCCACGTCGGCCACTTCGTGACGCGGAACCGGGGCACGGTCGGGGGCTCGATCGCCCACGCGGACGCGAGCGGGGAGCTTCCGCTCGCGCTCGTCACGCTGGGTGGGCGGATCCACGTGACCGGGCCCGGCGGCCGGCGCGAGCTCGCCGCGGACGACTTCTTCGTCACGCACTTCACCACCGCGCTCCAGCCGGGCGAGCTCGTGGTCGAGACGATCTGGCCGGGCGCTCCGCCGGGCTCGGGGTCGGCGTTCGAGGAGCTGGCGCTTCGCGCCGGCGACTACGCGCTCTCGATGGCGGCGTGCGTGCTGCGTCTGGAAGGCGGACGCGTCTCGGACGCGAGCATCGCCCTCGGCGCCGTCGTCGACCGGCCCACGCGCATCGGCGAGGCGGAGGCGCTCGTGCGCGGGAACGCCGTCGACGCCGAGCTCGCGCGCGAGGCCGGCGCGAGGGCCGCCGCCGCCACCGACCCGGCCGGCGGCCTCCACGCCTCTGCGGGTTACCTTCGCCACGTGACCGCGCTCCTCGTCGGGCGCGCGCTCACGCGCGCCTGGCGGAACGCGCTCGAGGCTCCTGCGTGATCCCGATCGAGGTCACGGTCAACGGCCGCCGCCACCGCGAGCACGTCGAGGAGCGCCTGCTCCTCTCGGACTTCCTCAGGCACACGCTCGGGCTCACGGGTACGCACGTGGGCTGCGAGCACGGCGTCTGCGGCGCGTGCACGGTGCGCCTCGACGGCGCGTCCGTCCGGTCGTGCCTGCTCCTCGCCGTGCAGGTCGACGGCGCCGAGCTGCAGACGGTCGAGGGCCTCGCGACGAGCGACGGGCTCAACCCGTTGCAGCAGGCGTTCCGCACGGAGCACGCGCTCCAGTGCGGCTTCTGCACGCCGGGAATCCTGATGGCCGCGAGCGACCTGCTCGAGCGCACGCCGGCACCGACGCGGAGGGAGATCGTCGACCTGCTCTCGGGCCATCTCTGCCGCTGCACCGGGTACGCCCCGATCGTGGAGGCGATCGCGAGCGTGGCCGCCGGAGAGGAGTCCCGCTGAACCTGGCCCTCAGCCTGCTCTACGCGGCGGAGCGCGACCCGGAGGCGGAGGCCCTCGTCGGCGACGCCGGGCGGATGACGTATGCGGAGCTCCGCGAGCGCGCGGCCCGGGTTGCCGGCGGCCTCGGCGAGCTCGGCCTCGAGCGCGGCGACCGGCTGGCGGCGGTGCTCCGGAACCGCGTCGAGACCGTGCAGCTCCTCTGGGCCGCACAGTGGCTCGGCGCGTGGTTCGTGCCGATCAGCCACCGCCTCTCGCAGGCCGAGATCGAGTACTGCACCGACGACTCGGGGGCCCGGCTCGTCGCGGTCGAGCGCGACGGCGAGGTCGTGGTCGGCGACGCACCGTTCGCGGAGCTCTCCGCCGCGCAGGAGCACCGCGGCGCGCTCGACCTCGACGAGCGCGAGCCCGCGATCATGCTCTACACGTCCGGAACGACTGGGAAGCCGAAGGGAGTCCCCCGCTCGCATCGGGCCGAGCGCGCGGGCGGCCTCTCCCAGGTGCTCCAGCACGGCTACCGCCAGGGCGACCGCACGCTCGGCGTCATGCCGCTCTACCACACGATGGGCGACCACTCGCTGCTCGCGATGTCCCTCGTCGGCGGCTGCTACGTCGCTCAGCCCGACTGGGACGCGGGTGAGGCGCTCCGTCTGATCGAGCGGGAGCGAATCTCGTCGCTCTACCTCGCGCCGACGCTCTTCCACGACCTCGTCATGCACCCCGAGCGCGAGCGGCGCGACCTCTCCTCCGTGCGCGCGCTCGGCTACGCCGGGGCCGCCATGACCTCCTCCCTCGTGACACTGTGCAACGAGGTGTTCCAGCCCGAGGTCTTCGTCAACCACTACGGCTCGACCGAGATCTACACCTTCTCGATCGGCCGCGACCAGCGTGGGAAGCCGGGCTGCGCGGGGCGTCCGGCTCTGAACAGCCGCCTGCGTCTGGCTCGGCCCGAGGCGGACGCCCGGCCCGACGACGTCGTCGGGCCCGGCGAGGAGGGGCAGATCCTCTGCGCCCTCGACTCGGACGAGGCATTCGACGGCTACTGGAATCGCCCCGACGCGAACGAGGCGGCTCTCTGCGACGGGTGGTACCGGACGGGCGACCTCGGTCGCCTGGACGAGGAGGGCGACCTCTGGATCGTCGGGCGGGTGGACGACATGATCGTCTCCGGCGGCGAGAACGTGCACCCGCTGGAGGTGGAGGACGTGGTCGCCGGCGCGCCGGGCGTGCGCGAGGTGGCCGTGATCGGGGTGCCCGACGACCGCTGGGGGCACCGCGTCGTCGCGTGCGTCGTCGCCGAGCCTGGCGTCACGGCCGAGGAGCTCGACGCGCACTGCCTCGCCTCGCCGGCACTCGCCCGCTTCAAGCGGCCGCGCGAGTACCGCTTCGTCGATGCGCTGCCGAGGAGCCCGTCCGGCAAGATCCTGCGACGCCTGCTGCGGGAGGGGGAGGGAGCGGCGCGGTGACGGAGCTCGACGGCCTTCGGCTCGACCGCGACGAGGAGCGCGCCGTGGCCACGATCACGCTCGACGTTCCGGAGAAGCTGAACCGCGTCTCACTGGGCGCGCGCGACCAGCTCGCCGCGCTCTTCGACGAGCTCGGCCGCGACGCGAGCGTGCGCGCGATCGTGCTCGCCGGGGCCGGGAGGGCGTTCACGGCGGGGGGCGATATCGCCGGCTTCCTGGAGGCCGACCCGGAGACGCTCTCCCGGCTTGCCTGGAACGTCGCCGCGGCTGAGCGCTGCCCGAAGCCCGTGCTCGCCCGCCTGCACGGCTACGCGTTCGGCGTCGGGCTCGAGCTCGCGCTCGCCTGCGACTTCCGCGTCGCTGCCGAGGGGACGGAGATCGCCCTGCCCGAGGTGAAGCTCGGGATGATCCCGGGGAGCGGGGGCACGCAGCGGCTCGCGCGCCTGATCGGGCTCGGACGGGCGAAGGACGCGATCATGCGGGGGCGGCGCATCGGCGCCGAGGAGGCGCTCGCGCTCGGGCTCGTGACCGAGGTCGTGCCGGCCGACGAGCTCGATGCGGCCGTCGACCGGCTGGTGGACGAGCTGCTCGCGCTCTCCCCGCTCTCGCTCGCCATGGCGAAGCGCGTGCTGAACCACGCCTACGACGGCCCGCTCGCGCTCGGCCTCGAGGTGGAGGGTCTCGCCTACGGGCTCTTGCGCAGCTCGCACGACTTCCGCGAGGGCGTCGAGGCCTTCGGCGAGAAGCGGCCGCCGCGGTTCGAGGGCCGGTAGGGGTGGAGATCCGCTCGCTCGCGGGCGCGGAGCCCTTCACGACGGCGGACGGCAGCACGATCCGCGAGCTCCTGAACCGCGGGATCGGCGACACGCGGAACCAGAGCCTCGCCGAGGCGACGCTGCCGCCCGGCGGGTCGACCGAGCGGCACTACCACCGCGAGAGCGAGGAGATCTACTTCGTGCTCGAGGGCGGGGGCACCATGGAGCTCGACGGCGAGCGAGCGCGCCTCGAGCCGGGCCAGGCGGTGCTCATCCCGCCGGGGGCCTGGCACGAGATCCGCGCCGAGGGGCCTGACCGGCTCCGCTTCCTCTGCTGCTGCGCGCCGCCCTACCGCCACGAGGACACCTTCTTCGCCTGAGTCCCGGCCGGGGCCGTCAGGCTCCTGTCACGCTCGCGGAGCCGTACGCCTCCTCCCACGCCAGCGCGGCACCCAGCACCGTGGCGTCGCTCCGCCCGGCGAGTTGCAGCTCGCCGAGCGCGACCGCCGCCCACCCGAGGTAGTTGAACGGCCGCGTGAACGCGGAGAAGGGCACGCGGATCGCGAGCTCCGAGACGTCGGCCGCCGGGATCTCGGCGACTCCGAGCGTGGGGGAGACGACGAGGTCGACCTGCGGCTCGTCGGCGGCCCGCTCGCGCCAGGCGTCCACCGCGCGCTTCGCCGCCCGCGCTTCCCGGCGCCCGATCGCCTGCGCGTCGTCGAGCTTCGTGCGCAGATCCTCGCCGTACTCGGATCGCCGCGCGGGGAACGTCGCCCGGTGCGAGGTCGCCGCCTCGGCGTAGAAGAGCGGCCACGTGTCGAGCTCCGGCGCGGGCAGCTCCACCTCCACGACCCGCGCGCCGAGCCGCTCGAGCCGCTCGACGTACGCTGACGCGCGCCGGTCGGCCGGCGGCTCCCCGTCGGGAGGGCCGACGGCGGGAGGCCGGTCGAGCAGCCCCACCGTGAGTCCCTCGAGCGCGGGCGCGGGAGCCGGTTCGAGCGCCAGCATGGAGTAGGCGAGCGCGCAGTCCGAGACGGAGCGCGCCATCGGCCCGATCGTGTCGAAGCTCGGGCAGAGCGGGAAGCAGCCGTCGGTCGGGACCTTGCCGAAGCTCGGCTTGTAGCCCACCGTGCCGCAGCACGCAGACGGCATCCGGATCGAGCCGCCGGTGTCCGTCCCGAGCGCGAGCGGGCAGATCTCCGCGGCCAGCGCGGCCGCGTTCCCGCTGCTCGAGCCGCCGGCGATCCTGCCCGGCCGCAGCGGGTTCCGGACGTCGCCCCAGTGCGGGTTCTGGCCCGTGACCCCCCAGGCAAACTCGTGGCAGTTTGCCTTGCCGATCACGATCGCGCCGGCGGCCTCGAGCCGCTGTACCGCAGCCGCCGTCCGCTCGGGGACGTGCTCGCGGTAGATGGAGGAGCCGTAGGTCGTCCGCACCCCGGCCGTGTCGAGCACGTCCTTCACCAGCACCGGGACGCCGGCGAGAGGGCCGGAGACGCCTGTGCGGGCGCGCGCGAGCGCCTCGTCGGCGCAGACCGTGATGACCGCGTTCAGCTCCTCGTTCGCCTCGATCGCGGCGAGCGAGCGCTCGACCACGTCGACCGGGTCGAGCGTTCGCGCACGGACGCCGTCGGCGATCTCGGCGGCCGAGAGCGCGCTCACGACGGCAGGAGCGCGGTCGCCTCGACCTCGATCCGCGCGCCCGGAACGGCCAGCCGGCTGACCTCGACGAGCGTGCTCGCCGGCC
>JBBSIG010000150.1:0-6648 GCA_038232215.1 Gaiellales bacterium
ACCCCCGGCAGGCGCCCCAGGTACTCCAGCGAGTCTCGGAGCCGGAGCGTCCGACCCCACTCGCGGCCGAGCCGGACGAGCCGGTCCCAGTCGATCTCGTTCGACGACGTCCTCAGAATCGTCGCGGCATCCGCGATCCACTGAACGTTGGGAGCAGGCGCCGAGCGGGCGCCGGTGACACAGGCTGCGAGCAGCTCGTCCCCGGGCGCGAGCACGGGCACATGCGTGCCCCGAACGTCGAGGGACCGCGCAGCGTCCCGGAGCGCGGCGTATGCCCGCTGGGGATCGCCGCGCAGGACGAAGTCACGCGCGATCGACGTGGTGAGCACGTAGGGGCCGCGCTCGTGGTCGGAAGTGGCGAGCTGCGCTCGGGCGATCGCCGGGCCCTCGAGGCCGGCGCCCGCGAGGATCCGCGAGGCGACGGGAGCGGCCCGCGGCTCCACGAGCAGGTCGACGGAGACGGTCGGGCGGAGGCCGACGTCCCCGTAGTAGCGGACGGCGGAGCCGACACCTCCCAGTAGCAGCGCTGGGACTCCTGCCGCAGCGAGCGCCTCGCTCGCGGCGCGAGCCCGCTCGAGGAGAAGGCTGCCCTTCGTCCAGGTGTTGCGGTAGATGCCCTTGAGTCGGGGCAGCAGGGAATCGTCGACCGCGGTCCCCGAGAGCGCGCGGTACACGAGTGGCAGCAGCGTGAACGACCCGCGCTCCAGGTGATCGAGATCGAGCCGAGGGCGCAGCTCGCGCCACGCGGCCGCCGCCTGCGGCGGATCGGCCAGCGCCACCGTGAGCAGCAGCTCCTGAGCGGGGGTCGGCCAGAAGCAGCCGGTCGGCCGCCGCACCGCCACTACCGATCTTCCGGGGAGGTCGCGCCGCCGGCGGCGCGAGAGCGGTCGAGCTTCGCCTTCAGCGAACGGAGCAGCGGATGGTCCTCCGGGCGCTCGAAGGAGAGGTTGCCCCCGTGGAAGCGCCGTCGCAGCACGACCTCCGGAACGACCTCGATGCGGACCCCTCGCTCGCGCATCCGCACGAGCAAGTCGCGGTCCTCGGCGATGCGGAGCGACGGATCGAACCCTCCGAGCTCGAGCAGCGTCGACCGACGCGCCACGAGCGACATGAGCGGAACGCCGGCGAAGTCGCCGAACACCGGGTCGCGCGCCATCCACTCGGGGGCGCCCCCGCCCTCGAAGGACGCCTCCTGGCGGCCGAGGACGCACTCGACCTCCGGGTGCTCCAGCAGGTAGCCGACCTGCACGGTCAACTTGGTCGACGGAAGCTCGTCGTCGGCGTCGAGGAACGCCACGTACTCGCCGGCGGCGGCGGTGAGCCCGCGGTTCCTCGCCGCGGACGGGCCTTCGTTCGCCTGACGGAGATAGCGCACCCCTGGGAAGGAGCGCGCCACCTCGGCGGTCGAGTCCGTCGACCCGTCGTCGACGACGACCACCTCAGCCGGTCGGTAGTCCTGCGCCAGAGCGCTCTCGAGCGCCGCGCCGAGAGTGCGCTCGCCGTTGTACACCGCGACGAGGATGCTCGCGAGCGGCTTGGTCTCCGCGGCGGCGCCGCGCGTGTCCACCCGTGTCATCGGGCGCGGCCACGGCGTCTGTCCATCGACGCCTTCAGGACGTGGATGTACTGCGAGCGGGCGTCCCGCTCGCGAATGCCGTTGTTCTGCGTATGGAGCCGCCGCTCGAGGACGACGTCGGGCAGGACTCGACCTCGAAGGCCGGCCTCGCACGCCCGCGCGTACCAGTCGACGGTCACGCCGACGCGGAGCGTGCTGGAGAAGGGTCCCACCCGGGCGAACGCCTTCCGGCGGATCAGCATCAGGTTCGGAGCGGCCCAGGGCGAGACCGGAGCCGGCGCCCGGATGCCGGCACGCACCTCCGGCCCTAGCTCCGGGCTCACGAACTCGCGCACGTGCCCGAACACCATGTCGAGCTCCGGGTCCGCCTTGAGGGCGGCGAGCTGCAGCTCGAGCTTCCCGGGCAGGAAGCGGTCGTCGGCGTCGAGGAACGCGAGGTAGGGCCCCCCGGCGAGCTCGACCGCCGTGTTCCGGGCGGCACCGTTTCCTCCGCGCTCCTGGCGCACGAGCCGCAACCGATCGCCGTATGACCGGGCGACCTCCCCGGTCCCGTCGTCGGAGCCGTCGTCCACGACGATCAGCTCGAGCGGCCGGTGGCTCTGCGCGATGACGCTCTCGATCGCCTCACCGAGGTACGGCGCCGCGTTGTAGGCGCCGATCATGACGCTGATCAGGTCGGACTGAGGAGGAGAAGGGCTCACGCCGTCCCCTGCCGCGCGGCGCGCTCGCGCTCACGGTCGAGCTTCGCCTTCAGCGAGCTCGGCGGGAGGGGAGCGAGCCCGCGCCCCGCGACGAGATTGCCGCCGTGGTAGCCCCGACGGACGACGACGTCCGGCAGGACGACGTGCTCGAAGCCGCGCTCGCGCAACCGCACCAGGAGGTCGAGGTCACCGCCCTGCTCCTCGTCGAACTCTCCGACCTCGAGGAGCACGCTTCGACGCACCACCATCGAATTGATGGGGATCCCGTCGAGATCGCCCCACACGGGGTCGCGCACGAGGCCGGGCGGTGGGTCGACCCATTCCTGCCGGCCGAGCACGCAGGCGACGCTCGGGTGGTCGAGCAGGTACCCGATCTGCACGCTCAGCTTGTTCGGGGGTACGACGTCGTCCGCGTCGACGTTCGCCACGAACTCGCCCCGTGCCGCCGCGACCCCGACGTTGCGGGCGGCGCTCGCGCCGCGATTCTCCTGGCGAAAGTAGCGAGCTGCGGGATACGACCGCGCGATCTCTCCGCTCGAGTCGTCCGAGCCGTCGTCGACGACGAGAACCTCGAACGGCTCGTAGTCCTGAGCGAAGACGCTGTCGAGCGCGTCGCGCAAGAAGGCCTCCCCGTTGTAGACGGGGACGACGACGCTGACGAGCGGGCCTCGCACCCGTCACTCCTCCCGAAGGAGCTGCTCGATCGCGACCGGAATCCGCTCGAGCTCCGACCCCAGCTCGAGCGAGAAGCACGGCACCTGCCGCACGAGCGCCGCCATCTCGGACAGCGCGTTCTCCTGCGGCGGATGAAGCTGGAAGATCGTGCTCGGGGCCAGCGCAGCGAGAGCTCCGGCGGGCGAGGCAGGCACGAGACGCGTCTCTCGCCCGCCGGCGATCCTCGGGACGAGCACGGCGCGCAACGGAAATCCGGCGGTGGTTCGATCCGGCCAGCGCCGCCCGGCGTAGACGATCGCCTTGTCCAGCGGCCCGCGCTCCGGGTTGACGACCGCGGGCAGGAGCTCCCGGAAGCGCTCGGCGTGGTGCGACTCGAGCTTGCCTGAGCTGTAGAGGCTGTGCACCCAGGGCGAGGGCCGACTCTGGATACCTACGAAGTCGTCGCCGGCGTACTTCAGGCCGGCAGCCAGGCACGAGAGCGTGGTCGTCGACTTTCCGGACCCGCCGCGACCGACGACGAGAACGCCGCCCTCGGGCAACCCGACCGCGCCGCCGTGCACCTGCAGGATCCCGTGCGCGCCCAGCCACCAGTGGAGAATCGAGCGGAGCGGCGAGGCCCAGTCCCACGACAGGAGCTCGGCGGGGTCGGGAGCCCAGAACCAGGCCCGGCCGATTCGCGTGTCGAGAACGCTCAACGTCTGCCAGCGGCTGATCGCCCTGACACCGTCGTCCTCGTAGTAGAAGATCGGCCCGGTGCCGTCGCTCTCGAGCGCGACGCCGAGAACCGGCGGAGCCGGCGTCCCCGTGGACGAGGAGTCCCAGACGTCGATGCCGAGCCCCTCTTCGTCGGCGCCCGGGACCTCGAGGTGCGCGAAGGAGCCTCCGATCCTGTCCAGCATCGCCGGCCCCGCGAAGCGCATGCGCACCGCGCGACCGCCGATCACGTAGCACCGCTCGACGATTCCGGCGCGCGCGACCGCCACGCCGAAGAGCCCCTCGACGCCGTGCGCCGAGCCCGGCGCGGCCAGGCGGCCCGAGGCGCGTGAGGCAGCCGCGCGCATCTCCGTTACGGCGTCAGGCGGTCTCGGCCGGAGCGGCGTGCGGCCAGCCGCGGCTGTCCACCTGGTGCACCGGGTCGAGCAGAATGATGTCCTGCATGTCCGTGTACTTCTCGAGCTTCGGTGGCGCGAGCGGCGATCGCTCCGCCCCGTCGCGGTCGCCGCTCGGCGCAGGCATCACGCCGGCGCCGTTGCCGTTGGACCCCGTCGCGATCAGCTGCTCCCGCTCGAGCTCCCGGAGGAACCCCTCGACCGCCGACTCGATCTCTCCAGGCTCGGCGACGTAGGCCTGCGAGAGGCGTCGCACCACTCCGGTCGCGGTCTCGCCCTCCGCGAGCGCACTCCAGATCGCGGGCGCCGCGCCCTGCAGGCTGAAGTAGGTGCCGGTCGCGAGATCGATGATGATCGTCTCGCCGTCGATCGTCTCGTGGATCACCTGCGGATTCGTAACGTATTCCTGCATCTCTCCCTCACCATAGGCTCGTTGTTCCGATGCGTCTATAGGTTGGGGCCAAGCCCGCGAATGCGATGCTCCGAATCGACCTGATTCAACGCCTCTCCCTGTGACGCAATCGGTAGCTGACTCCCCCCGGAGCCACCTCCGGAAAAGATAGCACCCTTCCGGGCGGGAGATTCGGGGGTGCGGCGCGCGAAAGTCGTGGAGCTATCGTGCCGCCCGATGGCGAGAGAACCGGCTGTTTCTCCCGCACCGGCCGCTCGGAGCCTGACGGGCATCGTCCTCGGCGGCGTCGGGTGGAGCCTCGGCTCACAGGTCGTCGTCCAGGTGACGCGGGTGGCCGTGGGAATCGCGCTCGCGCGGCTCCTGACCCCGGACGAGTTCGGCGTCGCCGCGATGGCGCTCTCCTTCGCGGGGCTCTTGACGATCTTCACCGACCTCTCGCTAGGCGCCGCCCTGATCCAGCGAGCCCGGATCACGGAGAGCGATCGCTCGACCGTCTTCTGGACGACGATGGCGGTCGGCGTGGCCTTGACCGCGGCGGGGATCGGCGTTTCCCAGCTGGTGGCCGACTTCTTCGGCCGACCCGAGGTGGCGCGCCTGTTCGCCTTCCTCTCGCTCGGCTTCATCCTGAGCGCGCTCTCGCTCACCCAGACGGCACTGCTCATGCGAGAGCTGGCGTTTCGCTCGCTCCAGCTCCGGGAGGTCGCCGCGACCCTCGCTGGAGCGGTCGTCGGAGTGGGGCTCGCCGCCGCAGGGTTCGGAGCCTGGGCGATCGCGGCCCAGTCCGTCGCCGCCGGAGCGGCCTCGGCCGTCCTTCTCTGGACGCTGTCCCCCTGGCGGCCGCGGATGACCTTCTCGCTCGAGAGCCTTCGCGACATCGGGGGGTTCGGGATCAAGCTCTTCGCCTCGCGACTGCTCGCGTTCGCGAACCTCAACGTCGACAATCTGCTCGTCGGCCGCTTTCTAGGCGCGGGCGCACTCGGCGCCTACGCGCTCGCATACAACGTCATGTTCACGCCGATCCTCCGCGTGGCCCAACCTATCCAGCAGGTCGTGTTCCCCGCCTACGCGAGGATGCAGGACGACGCCGCTCGGCTCGGGGCCGCCTGGTTGCGGAGCAAGCGACTCTCGGCCGCTCTGCTCGCGCCCGCCTTCCTCGGCATGCTCGTCGCTGCGCCCGATCTCGTCCCCGTCGTGCTGGGCGGCAAGTGGCGGGCGGCCGTACCCGTGCTGCAGCTCCTGTGCTGCGCCGGCGTCGCCCATACCCTGGTCACGCTCAACTGGAGCGTCCTGCAGGCTCGCGGCCGGGCCGGCACGCTCCTTCGGCTCAACGCCGTCGTCTCTCTCGTGACCGTCGCGGCGTTCGTCGTCGGGCTCCGCTGGGGCATCGTCGGAGTCGCCGGCTCGTTCGCCGTGGCGAAGTGGCTCCTGGTCGTACCCGACACCTGGATCACCTGCCGGGCGGTGCCGGTGCGCACCGTCACGGCCTTGCGCGCGGCGGGGTCCGCGCTGCCGCTCGGCCTCGCCGCCGCCGGCCTCGCCTACGGTGTGCGCCTGCTCCTCGTGGCAGCCGACGCTCCGGCCGCGCTTCGCCTCGCCCTCGTGCTCGCGAGCGGGCTCGCCGCGTACTCCATCCTCATACTCGTAGCCGCTCCCGGGCTCGTGACCGAGCTGAGGCAGCTTCGGAGGCGCTCCCCGGCCGATCCCGACCGCCCGGCGTCCGAGCACGCGAGCGCGGTCGTCCCGCCGGTTGCCTGAGACCTAACCGCTCGGTCAGTTCTTATCTCGACGCTCACCCGATCGCCGGGCTGACTCTCGCCAGCTGGACTTGTGCCACGAGAGCGGCGCTCCGGGATGTCGTAGAGCATGTCTCGCGCGCGCCAGCTTGTCGCGCCACGGCTCGTCCGGATCGGGAAGGATCTCCTGGCCGATGGTGCCGGCGGTCGTGACGAGCGCGGCTGGGAACGGCAGCTCCCAGAAGGGATGGAGCCACCTGATGAGATGGTTGTCGAGCACGGTGCGCTCCCGCACCGTGCCGAGGTGCCGCGCCCAGAGGCGAAGCGGCGCCGTCCAAGGCCGGCCGCCGAAGAGTGCGTCGGTCGCGCCTCGAGTCGTGCTCCAGATCCGCGGGATGCCCCAGGCGCGCGAGACCCGCTCGAGCTCCCCCTCCGCTACCCC
>JBBSIG010000151.1:0-6539 GCA_038232215.1 Gaiellales bacterium
ACTCGAGGGCGTCGGACGCCGCCTCGAGCCTGTGCGCCGCGATCGTGCGCGCCTCGACACGTACCTTGCGCGCGGACTCGTAGACCGCCGTCCCGCCGACGGCGAGGGAGCGCGAGCCGTACGTGCCGAGCCCGTACGGCGCGAAGGCGGTGTCGCCGTGGATTACCTCCACGTCGTCGAACGGGACGCCGAGCTCGGACTCGATGATCTGGGACCAGGAGGTCGCGTGCCCCTGGCCGTGCGGCGACGTTCCCGTGATGACCGTGACCTTTCCCGTCGGATGGAAGCGCACCGTGCTCGACTCCCACCCCGGCGCACCGATCCCGATCGCCTTGGTGACCGAGCTCGGTGCGAGGCCGCAGACCTCGACGTACGTCGAGAGCCCGATGCCGAGATGCCGCCCTTCTGCCTTCGCCTGGGCCTGCTCGCGGCGGAGCTCGTCGTACCCGACGAGCTCGAGCGCCCGGTCGAGCGTGCCCGCGTAGTCGCCGGAGTCGTAGGAGAGACCGGTCGCCGTCGAGTACGGGAACTCGCCGATGAAGTTACGGCGGCGCACCTCGGCGGGATCGAGGCCGAGCCTGCGCGCGAGCAGGTCGACCAGGCGCTCGATCGTGTGGGTCGCCTCGGGCCGGCCCGCCCCGCGGTAGGCGTCGGTCGGCGTCGTGTTCGTGAAGACGCAGTCGACCGTGCACGAGAAGTTGGAGATGTCGTAGGCGCCCGGCGCCATGAACAGCGTCAGGTGCGGGATCGACGGCGAGAGCAACTGCAGGTAGGCGCCCATGTTCGCCACGATCCGCAGGTCGAGGCCGACGATCGTGCCCTCGGCGTCCGCGTACAGCTTCGCGTAGTGCACGTGGTCGCGCCCGTGCGTGGTGGCGAGCATGTTCTCGGAGCGGCCCTCGATCCACTTCACCGGGGTGCCGCCGAGCGCCTTCGACACTGCGACGGCCACGTATTCCTCGGCGTAGGTGTTGAGCTTGGACCCGAAGCCGCCGCCGACCTCGGGCGCGATCACGCGCACCTTCGCCTCGCTCGTGCCGTTCACGACCGAGACGAACGTCTTGAGGAAGTGCGGCACCTGCGTCGAGCTGTAGAGCGTGACCTCGCCGGTCGAGGGCGTGAACTGCGCCACGACGCCCCGGGTCTCGATCGCCACCGGGGTGAGGCGCTGGTTCACGATCCGTTGCTCGACAACGACCTCGGCGCCGGCGACGGCCTCGTCGAAGCCCTCGGTCGTGTGGGTGATCGAGCAGCAGAGGTTGCCGGGCGCGTCGTCGTGCACGAGGGGTGAGCCCTCGTCCAGCGCCCGCTCGGCGTCGACGACGGCCGGCAGCGGCTCGTACTCGACCTCGACGGCCTCCGCGCCGTCGGCGGCGGCGTAGCGACTCTCGGCCACGACGACGGCGACGGGCTCGCCGACCATGCGCACCTTGCCCCGTGCGAGCGGCGGCCGCTCGGGTTGCCTCGCGTCGCCGGTCGGGTTCGACGCGCAGGGCACGCCGGCGCTGAACTCGAGCTCCTCGCCCGTGAAGACCGCGACCACGCCGGGCAGCTCGAGCGCGCGTGACTTCTCGACGCCGCGGATCTCCGCGTGCGCGAACGGGCTGCGCGCGAACGCGAGGTGCAGCATGCCGGGCAGCGCGATGTCGTCGACGTAGCGCGCCTGGCCGGTGATGAGCGCGGCGTCCTCCTTGCGCAGCGTCGCGGTGCCGACGCCGCGCGTGAGCGGCGTCGTCGGCTGCTCGGGCTCCGGGAGCTGCGGCTCCATCGCCTGGAAGCCCTCCTGGGCCGGCTCGGACATCAGGCCCTCACCTCCTGTGCCGCCGCCTGCACGGCCTCGACGATGTTGTGATAGCCCGTGCAGCGGCAGAGGTTGCCCTCGAGCCCCTCCCGGATCTCCTCGTCCGTCGGGCTCGGCCACTGCTCGAGCACCGCGGTCGCCGCCATGATCATCCCCGGTGTGCAGAAGCCGCACTGCAGCGCGTGCCGCTCGTGGAACGCCCGCTGCAGCGGGTGCAGCTCGCCGTTCCGCGCGAGCCCCTCGATCGTCTGCACCTCGTGGCCGTCCGCCTGGACGGCGAGGACGGTGCACGACTTGACCGTGTCGCCGTCGAGGCGGACCGTGCAGGCGCCGCAACTCGACGTGTCGCAGCCCACGTGCGTCCCCGTGAGCCCGAGGTCGTCGCGCAGGAAGTGCACGAGCAGGAGCCTCGGCTCCACCTCCCGCTCGTACGCCCTACCGTTGACGGTGACACAGACGGCTTCGAGCATGCTCGCTGCCTCCTCGGGGCGGAAGTCGGGCAGAAGGAGAGAGTCTACGACACCGCTTCGCAGCGACCAAGTGGGTCAGGCACGCCCTGCTCACCCGCCGCCGAGCGCTCCGCGTACGGCTATCGCGCCGCCTGCACGTCTGCCCGTCACGCCTGCGCGGCAGGCTCGGACACCACCCCTGCCCGCAGGAGATCCTCGATCTCGTCCCGCCCGTAGCCCGCGTCGGCGAGGTAGTGCCGCGTGCCCTCGCCGAGCGCCGGAGCCGGCGTGCGGATCGAGCCGGGGCTCTCCCGGAGCTTGATCGGGACCCCGACCTGGCGGAACGCTCCCGCGGTTGCGTGCTCCTGCTCGACGACCATGCGCCGGTGAGCGAGCTGCGGATCGGATGCCGCCTCGGCGAGGTCGTTCACCGGACCTACGCACGCGTCGTGCCCTGAGAGCAGCGCCAGCCACTCGTCCCGCGCCCGGCCTCGGAAGAGCTCGCGCCAGAGCTCGACCGCGCCGGCCTCGAAGTGCGTGTGCTCGAGCTCCGGCCGACCGACCGCCGCGCAGAGCGCGACCCAGAAGCGGTCCTCGAGCGCGGCGACGGTCAGGTACGCGCCGTCGGCGCACTCGTAGACGTTGTAGCAGGGGTAGAGGCCGTTCAGAGGCATCCGGCCGCCCGAGGGGACGCCCTCCGTGGCGAAGTAGTCGCCCAGGTGGATCGAGAGCCAGGCGAAGGCGCCGTCGGTCATCGAGACGTCGACGTAGTCGCCCACGCCGGTCTCGCGGGCCCGCAGGAGCGCGGCGAGCAACCCAACCAGCGAGAGGAGCGCACCGGCTCCGAGATCGGCGATCTGGACACCCGGGATGACCGGCGGGCCGTCGGCGGGGCTTGTGACGGACAGGATACCCGCGCGGCCGGCGTAGTTGAGGTCGTGTCCGGCCTCTCCCGCGAGCGGCCCGTCCTGTCCGTAGCCTGTGATCGAGACGTAGACGAGGCGCGGATTCACCTCGCGGAGCGCCTCGTAGCCCACCCCGAGACGGGCGAGGACGCCCGGGCGAAAGCTCTCGACCAGCGCGTCGGAGCGCCCGGCGAGCCGCTTCAGCGCCTCCACGCCGCGCCCGTCCTTCAGGTCGAGCGCGAGGGAGCGCTTGCCCCGATCGACCACCCAGCTCGCTGCGGACTCCTCACCGACCCTCGGCCTCATCCGGCGCAACGGGTCTCCGGCGCCGGGCCGCTCGACCTTGATCACCTCCGCACCGAGGTCGGCCAGGAGCGAGCCCGCGAAGCCGCCCGGCAGCAGCCGGGTGAGCTCGAGCACGCGCACGCCCTGAAGCGGTCCAGTCGCCATCGTTCGCCCGGCGCCGATCGTAGACGGGCACCGCGTGGGAGAGGGCGGAGCCGCCGTAGGATGGCTCGATGCCTGCCTCGTCGGACCTGCTCCTCCTCGACGAGCTCCTGAGCCCCGCGGAGCGAGAGATCCGCGACCGCGTGCGCGCGTTCTGCGAGCGCGAGGTTCTCCCCGTCGCGAACGAGTGCTGGGAGCACGGGCGGTTCCCGTTCGAGCTCGTCCGCGGGATCGCCGAGCTCGGCGTGTGCGGTGGAACCATCCGGGGCTACGGCTGTCCGGGGCTGACCGCGGTCGCGGCCGGGCTCGTGAGCATGGAGTGGGGCCGAGCCGACGGCAGCCTCGGCACGTTCTTCGGCGTGCAGTCCGGGCTCGTGATGCAGTCGATCGCTCTGCACGGCTCGGAGGAGCAGCGGCGGCGCTGGCTCCCCCGCCTGGCCGCCTTCGACGCCATCGGTGCCTTCGCGCTCACGGAGCCCGAGCACGGCTCCGACGCGGTGCTGCTGGAGACGCGGGCGCGACGCGACGGCGACCGCTACGTCCTCGACGGGGCGAAACGCTGGATCGGCAACGCGACCTTCGCGGACGTGACGATCGTCTGGGCGCGCGGGGACGAAGGCGAGGTGGGCGGATACCTCGTCGAGCAAGGTACCCCGGGCTTCCGCGCCGAGCTCATCTCGGGCAAGGCCTCCCAGCGCTCGGTGTGGCAGGCGGAGATCTCGCTCGAGGGCTGCCGCGTCCCCGCCTCGAGCCGGCTGCCCGGCTGCCTCGGCTTCGCCGACGTGGCGCGTGTCCTCACCGTCACACGCGACGGCATCGCGTGGCGGGCGCTCGGCCACGCGCTCGCGGCCTACGAGGCCGCGCTTACGTACGTGAGCGAGCGCCGGCAGTTCGGCCGCCCGCTCGCGGGCTTCCAGCTCGTGCAGGACAAGCTCGTGCGGATGCTCGCCGAGATCACGGGCATGCAGCTCCTCTGCCTGCGCCTGAGCCGGCTGGCCGACGAGGGGAAGCTGACGGCGCCGATGGCTTCGCTCGCGAAGCTCGCCAACGCGCGCAAGGCCCGGGCGGTGGTCGCCGACGCCCGCGACCTGCTCGGCGGGAACGGCATCCTGCTCGAGCACCACGTCGCGCGCCACCACGCCGACGTCGAGGCGCTCTACACGTTCGAGGGCACGGACCACGTGCAGACCCTGATCGTCGGCCGTGAGCTGACGGGGATCTCCGCGCTGGCGGGCGGCCGGCCGGCATGAGTGCCGACGAGAGCGGGCTCGACCGCCTGCTGGCCATGCTGCGCGGCGCGGCCCCGCCCCCGCCCGTGAGCGAGCTGATCGGCTTCCGTCTGGTGGCGGCCGAGCGAGGACGGACGACGTTCGAGCTGGAGGTCGGCCCGCAGCACGCGAATCCGATGGGGACGCTGCACGGGGGCGTGCTCTGCGACGTCGCCGATGCGGCGATGGGAACGGCGTGGATCTCGACGCTCGGGCCCGGCGAGACGTTCACGACGGTCGAGCTGAAGATCAACTTCCTCCGGGCTGTTCGCACGGGAACGCTGACCGCGGAGGGAACCGTCGCCAAGGAGGGCCGAACGGTCGGCTTCACCGAGTGCAGCGTCACCGACGCGGACGGCCGGCTGGTGGCGAAGGCCTCGAGCACGTGCCTGACGCTCCGCGGCGAGGCGGCGGCGGGGCGCTAGTAGGACTAGAGTCGCCCCGGTGGATCTCCGCGACACGGCCACAGAGGCCGCCTTCCGGGCGGAGGCGCGCGCGTGGATCGCAGCGAGCCTGCCCGAGGAGCTGCACGGCATGCGGGGCGGCGAGGCGCACTTCGAGACGCTCGGGCGCGAGTGGAGCAGGAAGCTCTCCGACGCTGGCTACGCGGGGCTGACCTGGCCGGAGGAGTACGGCGGGGCGGGCGCGCCCTACAGTCACCAAGCGATCCTCTTCGAGGAGATGGCCCGCGCCGAGGCTCCCCCGCACATCGGCGTGATCGGGCTCGGGATGGCCGGCCCGACCGTCATGGCGCACGGCACGGAGGAGCAGAAGGCGAGGCACCTGCCGAGGATCCTCTCGGCAGAGGAGATCTGGTGCCAGGGCTTCTCCGAGCCCGGCGCGGGCTCCGACCTCGCCGCCGTACGCACGCGGGCGGAGCTCCACGACGACCATTTCCTCGTCACCGGTCAGAAGGTGTGGTCGTCCTTCGCCCACCTCGCCGACTTCTGCATCCTGCTGGCGCGCAGCGACCCGGAGTCGCAGAAGCACGCGGGGCTGACGTATCTGATCGTGGACATGCGCGCCCCCGGGGTCGACGTGCGCCCGCTGCGCCAGATCACGGGCGAGTCGGAGTTCAACGAGATCTTCCTGAGCGACGTGCGCGTGGAGCGCGAGAACGTCCTCGGCGACGTCGGCGGCGGCTGGGCCGTCGCGATGACGACGCTGCTGCACGAGCGGGGAACGCTCGGCTTCGCGCTCACGGCCGCGCTCGAGGTGGCCATGCGGAAGCTGATCGTGCTCGCGCGCGAGCGGGCGCGGGACGACCCGCTCCTCCGCGATCGCCTCGCACAGGAGTGGATCGAGCTGCAGGCGCTCAAGTACACGAACCTGCGCGCGCTCACCCAGCTGATGAAGACGGGCATCCCGGGCCCCGAGGGGTCGGTGGCGAAGCTGCACTGGTCGGAGTCGAACCAGCGGCTGACGAAGCTCGCGCTCGAGCTGCTCGGTTCCGAGGCCCAGCTCACGGGCGGCAACGGCCCGCTCGACGGCTACTGGCAGCACCAGCAGCTCCGCAGCCGCGGGAACACGATCGAGGCCGGGACCTCCGAGATCCTGCGGACCATCATCGCCGAGCGCGTGCTCGGCCTCCCTCGGAGCCGGTGAGGCGTGGACAGGCCCCTGTACACAGCGCGTGACAAGGCCCGTACCCGCGAGCAGGGGCGCTGAT
>JBBSIG010000152.1:0-6505 GCA_038232215.1 Gaiellales bacterium
GGCCTCTCCAAACGTTCGAACCTCATCAGGGCTTGCGGGAGGCCGCACTAGCGGCCGCTGCGCGGCCGTTTTCTGTTGTTTTCGGTCGCCGGCGGCCTGCAGCGCGAGCGCTGGGAAGCCGGCAGGTCGAGGACTCCTGCCGGCAAAGAGGGCCGCGGCCGGGGAGCGGCCGCAAGTGCGGCGTCACGGCACGCGAGTCCCCGGTGCAACGGTACGGGACGCCGCACTAGATGGCACCCAGACCGAAGACAGGTGGGGAGCGGCAGGGCCGGAAGCGCCCGGGGGCGTCGAGCGCGCCGGTCCGCCGCAAGAGCTGTTACTTCTGCAAGGACAAGATCGACGAGGTGGACTACAAGAACTTCAACCAGCTCCGCCGCTACGTCTCCGAGAAGGGCAAGATCCGCTCCCGGCGGATCAGCGGCGCGTGCCGCCGCCATCAGCGTCAGGTCGCGGTCGCTGTGAAGCGCGCGCGCGAGATGGCGCTGCTTCCGTACGTCTCCGACTGATGGACTGATGGACTGATGGACGTCATCCTGCTCTCGGACGTCGAGAAGGTGGGTCTCCGCGGCGAGGTCGTGAGCGTCGCGCGCGGCTACGCCCGGAACTTCTTGCTGCCTCGCCGTCTCGCCGAGCCTGCGACGCCCGGCCGGGTGGCCGAGCTCGAGCGACGCGGCTCAGAGCGCGCACGGCACGAGGTGCGGAGCTTCGAGCAGGGTCAGGAGATCGCGGAGCTGCTCGGCCGGACGGTGCTGCGCTTCGAGGTGCAGGCGGGCTCTACCGGCACGCTCTTCGGCTCGGTGACCCCCACGGACGTCGCCGACGAGATCTGGCGGACGCGCAAGGTGCGCGTGGACCGCCGGAAGATCGGCCTCGCCGAGCCGATCAAGCGCGTAGGTCGCTACGCCGTGCCGATCGAGGTCTTCCAGGACGTGACGGTGGAGGTGAAGACGCTCGTGGTGCCCGAGGGCGGCGAGCTTCCGCCCGAGGAGGCGACGGAGCCGGCGCCCGCCGCCAGCGACGCGAGCGACGCCTCGGCGGACTTCGAGCCGAGCGAAGAGGCTGCAGACGCGCAGGTCCCGGACGACGTGTTCGACCGGGCGCTCGACGCGGACTCCGAGGCGCACGTCGAGCGCGGTCTCTAGCGCAGCCGCGCGAGGCGTCTCTCCCTGTCCTCCGCGCTCCAGGTCGACGGCGACCGAGGACGCGTGCGCGCGTGGATCGATCTCTGGCGCGCGTGCTTCGCCGAGCACAACCTCCTGACCTACGCGAGCGCGATCGCGTTCCAGAGCCTCGTCGCGCTCGTGCCGCTGACACTGCTCCTGCTGGGCGTGCTCGGAGAGCTCGGACTGGAGCGCGTCTGGCGGGACGAGCTGGCGCCTCCGGTTCGGGTGCACGCGAGCCTTCCGACCTTCCTGGCCGTGGACGACGCGGTCGAGAAGGTTCTCGCCCACGCGGGCCCCGGCTTGCTGCTCTTCGCAGCCGCGCTCTCGATCTGGGAGGTCTCGGGCTCCGTCCGTGCCTCCATGGGCGCGCTCAACGCGATCGCGGCGGCCGAGGAAGATCGACCGGCCTGGAGGCGCCTCGCTCTTTCCTTCGCGCTCGCGGCCGCCGTCGCCCTCTGCACGGTCGGCGCCGTGCTCGTCGTGGTGGGCGGCTCGCGGGTCGCGGCCGGGGAAGGCGGCGCCCTCCACCTGCTCGCCGGCGTTCTGCGCTGGCCGGCCGCTGCGATTCTGCTCGGCCTCGCCGTCGCCCTCGTCGTCCGCTATGCGCCGGCCCGGCGCTTCTCGAAGCGCTGGGCGAGCGCGGGCTCGCTCGCGATCGTCGCGGCCTGGCTCCTCGCGTCCGTCCTCTTCCGCGTGTATGTCGACTCGATCGCGAACTTCCGCTCCGCGGTCGGAAGCCTCGCGGTCTTCCTCGTGCTCACGGGCTATCTGTACACGTGCGCGATCATCTTTCTCGTGGGCGTCCAGCTCGACGAGCTGCTTCGGCGCCGCTCCGCGGACGCGGCTGCCGACTCTCCTGCCGTCGGAGCCTGATCCGTCCACAGGCAGTCCACAGACTGTGGACGGCGAACGGAACTCTCCGCAGAGAGCGACCATGGGCCTGGGGACGGTCGTGCCCGCGCGCGGGGACAACATCCGAGCGTCTGGGGATACTCTTGGCGAACATGTGTTCCTCTCACCTGCAAAAGCGGATTTTCCAGCACGCCCCGGGCGAGCGCGACAGGATCTTTCAACCCGTTGCGGCCGTCACTTCCCGACGAGTTCAATAGGCACGTGGCCCAGCCCGCACCCGCCCTCTCCCTCGCTCCGGTCCCGCCCCAGAACCTCGAGGCCGAGGAGTCCGTTCTCGGAGCGATGATGCTCTCGCCGGGGGCGATCGGCGCCGTCAGCGAGATCCTGGACGCCGGCGAGTTCTACCGCGAGAGCCATGCGAAGATCTTCCGGGCCGCGCTTGCGCTCTACGGCAAGGGAGAGCCGGTCGACGCCATCACCCTCGTCGACGAGCTCGAGGAGCGAGGTGAGCTCGAGGACGTGGGCGGTCGGGTGCGGTTGCACGAGCTGGCGGCGCTCGTGCCTGCGACCGCCAACGCCGCCCACTACGCGCGCATCGTCGCGGAGATGGCGACGCTGCGCGGGCTGATCAGCGCAGGGAACGAGGTGGCGCGGCTCGGTTGGGAGCGTCCTGGCGAGACGACCGACCTGGTCGACCGCGCCGAGCAGGTCGTCTTCGAGCTGTCGCAGGCCCGCGTGACCAGTGAGTTCAGCCACATCGAGACCCTACTCAAGGAGAGCTTCGAGCGGATCACGGCGCTGTACGAGTCGGGAGCGGAGGTGACGGGGGTGCCGACCGGCTTCCGCGACCTCGACAAGCTGACCGCGGGCTTCCAGCCCGGCAACCTGATCATCATCGCGGCCCGCCCGAGCATGGGGAAGTCGGCGCTCGGGCTCTGCATGGCCGCCGAGCTCGCCGTGCGCAAGGAGGTCCCGGTCGCGCTGTTCACGCTCGAGATGTCGAAGGCGGAGATCACGCAGCGGCTGATGTGCAGCGAGGCGAAGGTCGAGTCGAACCGTCTGCGCACGGGCAAGCTCGCGGTCGACGACTGGCCTCGTCTCACCGCCGCGTGCGACAAGCTGGCGAAGGCACCGGTCTACGTCGACGACTCGGGCTCGATCACGATGATGGAGATCCGCTCGAAGGCCCGGCGACTGAAGACGCGGGAGCCGAAGCTCGGCCTGATCATCGTCGACTACCTGCAGCTGATGACGTCCGGCACCTCGGTGGAGAACCGGGTGCAGGAGGTCTCTCAGATCTCCCGGTCGCTGAAGGTGCTCGCGCGGGACCTGGACGTGCCGATCATCGCGCTCTCACAGCTCTCGCGCGCGGTCGAGCAGCGGCACGACAAGCGGCCGATCCTCTCCGACCTGCGCGAGAGCGGCAGCATCGAGCAGGACGCCGATCTCGTCATGTTCATCTACCGAGACGAGTACTACAACCCCGAGGAGACCGATCAGCAGGGGCTCGCCGAGGTACACCTGGCCAAGCATCGAAACGGGCCCACCGACTCGATCAAGCTCTCCTTCCTGAAGCGGTACGCGAAGTTCGCCGACCTCGCCGCCGGCTGAGCCCGGCCGCCCGCCCCTTCGGGCAAACTCCCCGCGTGCCCGCGACCGTCATCGTCGGCGCGCAGTGGGGCGACGAGGGCAAGGGCAAGATCGTCGACCTGCTCGCCCGACACTCCGATCTCGTCTGCCGCTACCAGGGCGGCCCGAACGCGGGGCACACGGTGGTCGCCGGAGGCGAGACCTACAAATTCCACCACATGCCGTCGGGGATCCTGTACGGCGGCACGCGCTGCGTTCTCGGCGCCGGCTGCGTGATCGACCCCGAGGTCTTCATCGGCGAGCTGGACGAGGCCGAGGCGCGCGGTCTCTCCACGGAGCTCGTCTACGTCTCGGGCAACGCTCACCTGATCATGCCGTGGCACATCGCGCTCGACGGGGCGAGCGAGCGGCGGCTCGGCAGCCTGCAGATCGGCACGACCCGCCGCGGGATCGGACCGGCGTACTCCGACAAGGCGGCGCGGCTCGGGATCCGCGTCCAGGATCTGCTCGATCCGAAGATCCTGCGCCAGAAGATCGAGGTCGCCCTCGCCGAGAAGAACGTCTGGCTCCAGCGTGTGTACGGCTCGGAGCCGCTCGTGCTCGACGAGGTGGCGGATCGGTACGAGCAGTATGCGCAGCGCCTGCGGCCGTACGTGGCGGACACCTCGCTCCTCGTCGACCAAGCGCTCAAGGCAGGGAGCGCGGTCCTCCTCGAGGGAGCCCAGGGGACGCTCCTCGACCTCGACCACGGCACCTATCCGTTCGTCACCTCGTCGAACCCGATCGCCGGAGCCGCGGCGACCGGCATCGGGATCGGGCCGAACCGGATCGATTCCGTGCTGGGCGTGGCGAAGGCCTACGTGACGCGGGTCGGCGAAGGCCCGTTCCCGACCGAGATCGAAGGGCCCGATCAGCAGCGCGTGCGCGAGCTCGGAGCCGAGTACGGAACGACGACGGGGCGCGAGCGGCGCTGCGGCTGGCTCGATCTCGTCGCCCTCCGCTACGCCGTGCGGCTGAACGGGATCAGCACGCTCGCGCTGACGAAGCTCGACGTGCTCTCGGCCTTCGCGGAGATCCCGGTCTGCACGCGCTACCGCCTCCGCGACGGCAGCGAGACCGAGGACTTTCCGGCACACCAGAGCGACTTCCATCACTGCCGCCCGGTGTACGAGCACCTGCCGGGCTGGGAGACGCCGCTCGACGTGGTCGACGAGCTGGCGGCCCTCCCCGACGAGACGCGCCGCTACGTCGAGTTCGTCGGGGCCGAGCTCGACGTCGAGATCTCGCTGCTCGGCACGGGCGCCGACCGTGAGCGTGTGCTCTGCCCGGGCGGTCTCGAGGCACTCGCCCGGGGTTCGTAGGGGGACGCGCTCGAGGCGAAGCTCACCCGATCGGCTGGTGCCGCTCGAGCGCGTTCAGGTCGGCGGGCCGATTGACGTTCGCGAGCTGCCACGGATCGAGCTCGACGACCCGCACGTCGAGCTCCTCGAGCGCGCTCCGCAGCGCGAGCTCGCCACGCGCGAGCCGCCGCTCGAGCACCGGTAGAGCCCGTTTCGCGTAGGCGCCAGGCAAGGGCCCGGTCTGGGGCACGGCGGCGTCGCCCCCGGCGCCGGCGAGCGCTCGCAGGATCGGAGCGTCGACGAGGGGACAGTCGACGGGCAGCACGACGGCGACGTCGTGGCGGGCCGCCCGCAGGCCCGCGACCACCCCGGCGAGCGGCGCCCGCACCTCGACGCCGTCGTCGACCAGCCGAAACGGGAGCTCCAGGCCGTCCGCTCTCTTGCCCACGGCGATGCGCTCGTCGCAGGCCTCACCGAGCACCCGCCACGCGCGGGCGGCGAGCGTCTCGCCGTCGAGCAGCGCCAGGGCTTTGGGCGAGCCGAATCTCCGGCTCGCGCCGCCGACGAGCAGGACGCCCGTCAGGCCGTGATCCGCCACTGCTCCGTGTAGACGTTGAGCCTGCCGCCGCGGACGAAGCCGCAGAGTGTGACGCCGCGATCGGCTCCGAGCTCGACGGCGAGGCTCGAGGGCGCACCGACCGCGACGAGGATCGGGCAGCCGGCGACCGCCGCCTTCTGGACGAGCTCGAACGACAGGCGGCCGCTCACGCAGAGGAGCGACTGCGCAAGCGGCAGGCGCCCCTCTGCGAACGCCCACCCGAGCACCTTGTCGAGCGCGTTGTGGCGTCCGACGTCCTCGCGCACGGCGAGCAGCTCGCCCGCTGCGTCGAAGAGACCGCTCGCGTGTAGACCTCCGGTGGCGGCGAAGGTCGGTTGCGCCTCGCGCAAGAGGTCGGGCAGCGCGGAGACGAGACCCGCGGAGACGCGGAGGTCGGCTCCGACGCGCGGCGCCTCGACGGCGACCGCCTCGAGGGCCCCCTTGCCGCAGACACCGCAGGACGACGAGGTGTAGAAGCTGCGCTGAACGGCTGAGAGATCGGCCCCGGGAGCCTCGACCTCCACCGTGTTGGCCGCAAGGTCGTCGGGCAGCGCCGCCCTCCGGGGCGAGAGCCCCTCGGAGAGGCAGAAGCCGAGCGCGAGCTCCTCGTCGTGGCCCGGGGTGCGCATGGTGACGGCGACCGGGCGTCCATTCACACGAATCTCGAGCGGCTCCTCGACCGCGACCCAGTCGCCGGCACGCTTTCCCCCGGGCAGCTGGAGGACGTCCACCGTCCTCGCCGCGTACGGCGGCGTCCGGAGCGGCCATTCGTCGGCGGCCATCGCCGCACAGACTACGGCGCGCTTCGCGTCTCGATCAGCGTCTCGTAGACCCCGCGGTAGCCGTTGACGGCGGCCGCGACGTCGCCGAGCGAGCTCTCGCCCCGCTCCGAGAGCCGGGTGAGCTCACGGGCGGCGAGAAACTCGCTGACGATCTCCCGCTCGTCGCCGGCGCGCGCCACC
>JBBSIG010000153.1:0-6491 GCA_038232215.1 Gaiellales bacterium
GTCGAGGCCGAAGTGCTCGACCTCGTCGCCGGCCTCCAAGCGGAGCTGCACACGTCGGTGCTCTTCATCAGCCACAACCTCGGCGTGATCGCCAAGATGTGCGACCGCATCGGCGTCCTCTATGCCGGGCGACTCGTGGAGGAGGGCGCGACGGAGACGGTGCTCCACGACCCGCGACACCCGTACACCGTCGGTTTGCTCCGGTGCGTCCCCCGCGGCGGCGTTCGCAAGGATCACGGCCGGCTGGACACGATCCCCGGCTTCCTGCCGAACCTCGGCGAGGAGTTGCCCGGCTGCGTGTTCACCGCGCGCTGCCCACTCGCCGAGGAGGTGTGTCACGCGGAGGAGCCGCCGCTGATCGAGCTCGGCGGCGGCCATGCGAGCCGGTGCCACTTCCACGAGCGCGCGCAGTCGCTGCCCCGTGTGACGGCGGCGGATCTCGCGCTGCCGGCGGTCGACCGCTCCGCCGATCCGTTGCTGCGCTTCGACGACCTCGGCAAGGTGTTCAAGCAGCAGGGCCACGATGTGCACGCGCTCGTCGGCGTGTCCGGGGCGATCTGGCCGGGGGAGACGCTCGGCCTCGTCGGTGAGTCGGGCAGCGGCAAGACGACGCTCGCGCGCGCGCTGCTCGGGATCGTGCAGCCCACGTCGGGGGCGGTCACGCTCGACGGCAGCGAGCTCGCCGGCACGCTGGGCGGCCGCTCGGCCGACGAGATGCGCTCGTTGCAGATCGTATTCCAGAACCCGGACTCGGCGCTCAACCGCCGTCACCGCGTGGGGCGGATCCTGCGCCGCTCGCTGAAGAAGCTCGCCGGCACCACCGGGGCGGCGGCTGACACCAGGATGCTCGAGTTGATGAGCTCTGTACGCCTCTCCGAGCGGTACGTGAGCGCCCGGCCGGGACAGCTGTCGGGTGGGCTGAAGCAGCGGCTCGCGATCGCGCGGGCCTTCGCCGGCGACCCGAAGCTCGTCGTCTGCGACGAGCCGACCTCGGCCCTCGACGTGTCGGTGCAGGCGGCGATCCTGAATCTGCTCGTCGAGCTCCAGGCCCGAGAGGGTGTGTCGTACCTCTTCATCTCGCATGACCTCGGGGTGGTGCGCTATGTGTCCGACCGCATCGCCGTTCTCTACCTCGGGCGTCTGATGCAGCTCGGGCCGTCGGAGGTCGTCTACTCCGGCGCGCAGCATCCCTACACGGAGGCGTTGCTGTCGGCGGTGCCGATGATCGACGGGGCGGAGCGGGAGCGGATCAGGCTCGAGGGAGACATTCCGAGCGCCGCCAACCCTCCGTCCGGCTGCGTCTTCCACACTCGCTGCCCGCGCCGGGTCGGCCCCGTCTGCGACGAGGTCGAGCCGCCGCTCGTCGAAGTCGAGCAGGATCATCTGATGCGCTGCCACATTCCGATCGAGGAGCTGCGCCGCCTGCAGGGCGAGGAGCTGGCCCGCGCATGAGGATTGCGGCCGCGGTGCTCGAGCGCACCGCAGCCCCACTGGCGGTGACGGAGCTCGAGCTGGCTCCGCCCGGACCGGGCGAGGTGCTCGTGCGCCTGCACGCGAGCGGAGTCTGCCACTCCGACCAGAACGCCATCGACGGCACGGCGGCGACACGCTGCCCGGCGGTCCTCGGCCACGAGGGGGCAGGGATCGTCGAGGCGATTGGCGCCGGTGTCAGCCGCGTGCGCCCCGGCGACCACGTGGCTCTCTCCTGGGCGCCCTCCTGCGGGGCGTGCGCGGAGTGCCTGCGCGACCTGCCCCAGCTCTGCTCGACTGCCTGGCCGGCGATGGGCTCGGGCGGCTTGCTCGACGGCACGACCCGGCTCTCCCGGGACGGCGAGCCCGTCTACCACTACTCGTTCATCTCCTCGTTCGCCGAGGCGACCGTGCTGCCCGAGCGCTCGTGCGTGCCGATCCCGCGCGACGTGCCCTTCGACGTCGCGGGTCTCGTGGGCTGCGCAGTCACGACCGGTGTCGGCGCCGTCTGGCGCACCGCCGGGGTGCGGCCGGGCGACCGGGTCGCCGTCGTCGGCTGCGGCGGCGTCGGTCTGAGCGCGGTACTCGGGGCGCTCGCCGCCGGCGCGGGCACGGTGATCGCCGTCGACGCAAACCCGGCCAAGCTCGACCTGGCGCGCGAGCTGGGAGCGGACGAGGGCGTCGGCTGGTCGGGCTCGGCCGAGGAGACGGCGGCGGCGGTGGCGCAGGCGAGCGGCGGCGGCGTGGACTACGCGATCGAGGCGACCGGCCGCCCCGAGGCGATGCTCGCCGCGTTCCTGTCCACGCGCCCGCACGGCGCCGCCGTCCTGATCGGGATCCCGCGCGCGGACGCGGTGCTGACCCTGCCCGCGCTCTCCATCCCGCGGCTGGAGCGCCGCGTGCTCGGCTCCATCTACGGCTCCTCGCGGCCGGAGCGCGACTTCGCCCTCACGCTCGACCTCTACCGTCGCGGCCGCCTGCCGCTCGAGCGGCTGATCTCGCATCGCCTGCCGCTCGAGGAGGTGGAGCGCGCCTTCGAGCTGATGCGCTCCGGTGCCGCTCTGCGAGCGGTGCTCGACCTTACCCCCGCCCGGAGCGCCGCCGCGTGACCCCGGACGACCTGGACGGCCGGCTCGGCGAGGGCTGGGGAGGCTCCGTGCCGAACGGCAGCCACGTGAACGTCGTGCTCGCCCGGCGCGGGAGCGTCACCGCCGCGGCCGCCACGAGCATGCTCGCCCACCCCTCGCCCGGCCACACGCCCGTGCTCGTCTGCGTCGGGCCCGAGGAGTCCCGCTACGAGCCCGTCTGGCCGCCGACGCTGATGATGAACAAGGCGACCGCGGTGGACGAGCGGCACCAGACGATGACCTGGGGCGCCGCCCAGGTCGGGATCGCCCAGGGCGTCCTCGACGCCGTCGCAGACGGCGTCGTCGAGCCGACCCAGGACCTGCTCGTTCTCGTGGCGGTGTGGGTCGACCCCCGCGCCGACGACGAGACCGCCGTGCGGCGCGCGAACCGGGAGGCGGTGCGAAAGGCGATCGCCATGTGCGTCGAGGGGCGCGATCCGGAGGCGGTCGCCCGGCTCGTCGCCGCCCGCGACTCCGTCACGAGCCCGTTCTACGGCGGCTCCTAGCATGGGGGAACCTAGGGTTCCCCCATGGACCCCCTCCTTCTGCGCCGCTTGCTGACCGGCCGCACCTGGCCTCCCGCCGGGCAGAGCCCGGCTCCGGCCGCCATCGTCTGCATATCCATCCAGGCCTCGAATGCGTATTAGCGCCGTTGAGACGAGGCGGTACGCTGTGCCGTTCGACCCGCCCTTCCGCGCCGCTTGGGATCCCGGACCGCGCACGCGCCAGGAGGCGACCCTCGTGCTCGTCCACACCGACGAGGGGCTGACGGGCTATGCGAGCGGCGACGATCTGACCGACCGCCCCCTCGTCGAGCGCCTGCTCGTGGGCCTCGATCCCCTGCGCACCGAGGTGGTGCGGGAGCTCTGCGAGACCGTCGACCTCCACGGCGGGCGCCCGTGGACGGTGGAGGTCGCCGTCTGGGATCTCGTCGGGCGGGCGCTCGACACGCCGTGCTGGCGGCTGCTCGGGGGCCGCTCGGAGCGCCTGCTGGCCTACGCCTCCTCCGGCGAGCCGGTCGGCGCCGACGAGCGCGTGTCGCGCTGTCTCGCGCTGCGCGACGCCGGCGTGCGAGCGGTCAAGCTGCGCTTCCACAGCGACGACTGGCGGAAGGACGTCGAGCTCGTGGAGCGGGTCCGGGACGCGGTCGGCCCGGATCTCGAGCTGCTGGTGGACGCGAACCAGGGCTGGCGCATGCCCGGCGACCTGGCGCCCCGCTGGGACGTCGCCACGGCCGCGCAGTGCGCCCGCGCGCTCGAGCCGCTCGGCGTCTACTGGCTCGAGGAGCCGCTTCCCGCCGACGACGTCGAGGGGTACGCAGCGCTGCGCGGGCTGACGACTCTTCGCCTCGCCGCCGGGGAGATGGTGCGCGGCGCGCACGAGGCGCGGGACCTGATCGTGCGCGGAGGCGTCGACGTCATCCAGACCGACGTCGTCCTCTCGGGCGGTCTCGGCGGCTGCCGGCGCGTGGCCGCGCTCGCCGCGCTCTGTGGACGCACGTGGTCGCCGCACACGTGGTCGAACGGGCTCGGGCTCGTCGCCAATCTCCACCTCGCGCTCGCGGTCTCGACCTGTCCCTACGTGGAGGTGCCCTTCGACCCCCCGGCGTGGTCCGCCGAGCGGCGCGACTGGCTGCTGCCGGAACCGCTCGACATCGCCCCTGACGGGACGATCGCACCGCCGCCCGGGCCCGGGCTCGGGGTCACGCCCGACCTGGAGGCGCTCGAGCGCCACCGCGTCGGATGAGGGTCCACGCCGCGGTGCTGCACGAGCCGGCGACGCCGGTGGTCGTCGAGGAGGTCGAGCTGGCTCCGCCGCGCGAGCACGAGGTGCTCGTCCGGGTTGCGGCCGCAGGCGTCTGCCACAGCGACCTGCACCTCGCCGAGGGTGTGCTCGGCCCGGGCCGCTGGCCCCTCGTGCTCGGCCACGAGGGGGCGGGCGTCGTCGAGGAGATCGGAGCCGGGGTGACGCACGTCCGCCCGGGCGACCATGTCGCGTTCTGCTTCGTCCCCGCCTGCGGCGCCTGCCGGCAGTGCCTGGCGGGCAGGACGAACCTCTGCGAGCCCGCCGGTCGGCAGTCGCTCGCGGGGACCCTGATGGACGGCAGCTCCCGGCTCAGCCTCCTGGACGGCACCGTGCTGCAGCACGCGTTGATGACCGCCTGCTTCGCCGAGCGGGCCGTCGTCGCCGCGGCCGGGGCGGTGCCCCTTCCTGAAGACCTGCCGCTGTGGCAGGCGGCGCTCCTCGGCTGCGGCGTGGTGACGGGGATCGGGGCGGTGCGAAACGCAGCCCGGGTGCGAGGCGGCGAGTCGGTGTGCGTGATCGGCTGCGGCGGTGTCGGCCTGCACGTGGTCGCGGGCGCGCGCCTCGCCGGGGCAGGCCCCATCGTGGCCGTCGACCGCGAGCCGGCCCAGCTCGAGCTCGCGCTTCGACGCGGCGCGACCCACGCGGTCGACACGTCTGCCGGCGGCGCGGCGCGAAAGGTGCGCAGGCTCGCCGGCGGGGGCGTCGACTACGCCTTCGAGGTCGTAGGCCGGCCGGAGACGATCCGGCTCGCCTGGGACGTCCTGCGCCCGGGCGGCACGGCGGTGGTCGTCGGCGTCGCCCCGAAGGGAGCCGAGGTCTCGCTGCCCGCGATCGAGTTCCTGTCGGAGAAGGCCATCAAGGGCTGCTACTACGGCTCGGCGAACGTGGCGGCGGAGCTGCCGGAGCTCGTCGGGCTCGTCGCGGCGGGACGGCTCGACCTCGGCGAGGTGGTCTCGCACGTCACCGGACTCGACGGCGTCGAGCAGGCGCTCGAGCGCCTGCGCCGCGGCGAGGGCGCTCGCACGGTGCTCGTGCTCGACCGTGAGCTCGCCGGCGCGCCGGCTCCCGGAACGACAGACTCCGCCGTCGCCTGACGGCGAAGCCGCCGTTCTGCAACGCGCGACGCGGAGGCTCACCCGCCCGTGAGCCGAACGCCCGCATAGGCCACGCCCGCCACGAGCACCCACGAGAGCAGGCCGAGCAGCAAGGGCCGTCCCCCGAGCCGCCGGAGCTTGCCGAGCTCGGTGCCCGCCCCGATCCCGACCAGCGCGGCCGCAAGGGTCAGCGTCTTCGCCCCGCCGAGCGCCGAGAGCACGGCCCCCGGCAGGACGTCGGCGCTCCGGACCCCCACGGCGAGCAGGAAGCCGAGCACGAAGAGCGGAACCGGAAACGGTCGCCGCGAGGCGCAGCTGGCGCCGCGACTCCCGGCCCGCCCCGAGAGGACGCCGAGCGCCGCGACGAGCGGCCCGAGCAGCAGCACGCGGGTCAGCTTCACGACGACGGCGGCCGCGAGGGCGGCTGCGCCGGCCGTCGACGCCGTCGCGACGACCTGCGCGACGTCGTGGACGCTGGCGCCGCTCCAGAGGCCGAAGGCCTCGTCGTCGAGAGCCAGCGGGCCCTGGAGCAGCGGGAGCACGACGATCGCGAGCGTCCCGCACAGCGTGACGAGGCCGATCGCCGCCGTAACCTCCTCCTCGTCCGCGTCCACGACGTTCCGGAGCGCCGCGATCGCTGACGCGCCGCAGATCGCGAAGCCGCCGGCGATCAGGAGGGTGAGCGGCGCGCTGACTCCGAGCCGCCGGCCGAGCCAGCGCGTGCCGAGGAACGTGAGCACGACGACCGCGACCACGACCGCGAGCCGTGCCGAGCCGAGCTCCACCACCCGCTCCGCCGCGAGCTCGAAGCCGAGCAGCACGACGCCGATCCTCAGAAGTGCGCCCGCCACGATCCGCAGGTCCGCCGAGATCGACTCGCCCACGAGGCCGAGGTTCGCGGCCGCGAGGCCGAGGGCCAGGGCGAGGGGGTAGGGAGGGATCGGCTCGACCACCCGGTGGACGCCGAGCGCGATCGCGGCGCCGAGGCCGAGCA
>JBBSIG010000154.1:0-6465 GCA_038232215.1 Gaiellales bacterium
GCCGCTCTCCATCTTCCCGCTCACGGTCGCCGTCCAGCGCATCGCGCTCCAGTTCGCCGTCCAGCTCGGCACCGACCCCGACGACGTCCGACCCAAGATTGCCGAGTGGCAAGCGATCGAGATCTACTAGGAGTAACGCCCCCGTCACGCCTGACACGTCCTCGACGTCCGGAACAGTGGCGAGGGCCGGAATCGAACCGGCGACACCACGGTTTTCAGCCGTGTGCTCTACCAACTGAGCTACCTCGCCCCGGCGCGCCAGTGTAGCGCCGTCGAGGCCCGGGGCGGCCGTTAGCCTCTGCTGCATGCCGACGCGGGAAGATCACCGGCCGGTCGCGGTCATCGGCGCTCCCCTCGACCTGGGCGCCGGGCGCCGCGGCGTCGACATGGGCCCTTCGGCGATTCGCTACGCGGGACTCGCCACTCGGCTCGCGGAGCTCGGTCACGATCCCGTCGACTGGGGCAACGTGGAGACGGCAGTCGCCGAGGCCGCGGAGGTGGGCGACGAGCGCGCCCGCTTCCTGACCCAGATCAAGGTCGCCTGCGAGCGCGTCGCCGCGAAGATGGGCGACGCCGCGCGGGACGGCCTCCTGCCGCTCGTCCTCGGCGGCGATCACTCGGTCGCGCTCGGGACGCTTGGCGGGCTCGCACGCGTGCACGGCGCCGGCGGCGTCCTCTGGCTCGACGCGCACGGCGACCTCAACAGCCCGGAGACGAGCCCGACGGGAAACGTCCACGGGATGGTGCTCGCGGCCGCGCTCGGCCACGCCGGGCCTCGTTTTCGCGACGGCTGGAGCCTCCCGGCGGTGGAGCCGGGGCGGGTCGCCCTCGTCGGCGTCCGCTCCCTCGACGAGGGCGAGCGCGACCTGCTCGGCGAGCTCAACGCCCGGGTGTTCACGATGAGCGACCTCGACCGGATCGGTGTCGAGCGTGCGCTCACCGAGGCGCTCGAGCACATCGCGGGCTCGGGGTTCGTGCACCTGAGCCTCGACATGGACGTCGTCGACCCCGAGGTGGCTCCCGGCGTCGGCACCCCCGTGCGCGGCGGGCTCTCGTACCGCGAGGCTCATCTCGCGCTCGAGCTGGTGGCGGAGTCGGGTCTCGCGGGCTCGCTCGAGGTCGTCGAGGTGAACCCGATTCTCGATCGCGAGAACCAGACGGGCGTGCTCGCGGTCGAGCTCGTCGCGAGCGCGCTCGGCGCGCGCATTCTCTGAGACTCGTTACCGCGCTGAGCTGCAGCGGCTCTACCAGGCCGCTGCGACTCGACTCGCGGAGTCTCACTCTTCGCTGGCGAGCAGCTCCATCAGCAGGCCGTCGTGCCAGCCGCCGCCGTTGGCGTCGCGCTCGTAGCGCCGCATCACGCCCACGGGCCTGAAACCGACCTTCTCGTACGTCCGTACTGCGGCAGCATTCGCCACCGCCGGGTCAATCGTGATGCGGTGGTGGCCACGGTCATCGATCAGATGGCGCACCACGCGTCGTACTGCCTCCGTGCCGATACCGCGGCCGTGCAGGGCAGGATCCAGGAACAGGTCGATCCCCGCGTGGCGGTATTTGGGCTCGAGCTCTTCGAAGAATTGGATCAAGCCCGCGACGGCACCATCGACCTCGATCGCCAGGCGGGTCGACTCGGGGTCGTCGGTCCATGGAAAGCCCTCGTCCGGGAAGTCCCACCAGCGCGCCACCTCGGCTGTCCTGTGGATTCGCAGCAGCTCGGCCTCGTCGCCCTCGGCGAGCGGGCGGAGGATCACCTCCGGTCGCACTGCCACCTCCATCGCCAGCCGAGCACTCGCGACTACCCGTCGGACTCGGGAAGTGCCTGCGCGACCTCCCAGATATGGCCGTCGGGGTCGGTGAAACTGGCGGTGCGCATTCCCCAATCCCGGTTCATCGGGCCGTTGAGTAGCGCCACGCCGCGCGTTGCCAGTTTCTCGCACACCGCATCCGCATCATCCACCCAGATGGTCAGCTGGAAGCGCGATCCGGCTTCCCGACTGGCGACAGCTCCGGGAGCGATCAGGTCGTGCGCCGCGGAGATCTCGAGCAGATTGACGATCATGTTGTCGAACCCGAAGGCTGCAGAGCTCTCGTCTTCATAGATCGTCGACACGTCGAAGACGTGCTCGTAGAACGCTTTCGACAGCTGTGGGTCCTCGACGAACAGCGTGGTGGCTCCGACGCTCTTGAGTGACGCACTCACCTCTGCACCCCTTTCCGTTCGCCTGACCGGCATTCTGTCGACCGACGTAAGACTGGTCGGACCAGACGAAATCATCGCTTCACCGTCGCTGATCTCCGCCTGCCCGCGCGCCTCGATTCCACGGAGAGGCGCAACGGCCTCGAAGATCACGAGCAGGCAGCGACGGTCCCGCCGAAGGTGCTGGAGCGAACCGGCGTCGCTTCGGCCGTGTGCGTCCGTTAGCTTCCGGCAGGTGGAGGAGAGCGACGGCTACTTCGGCGAGCGCGTCGCCGCGCGGTACGACGAGTCCGGTGAGATCTCGGAGATGTTCGAGCCGTCGGTCGTCGACCCGGTCGTCGACCTTCTCGTCGAGCTCGCCGGCGGCGGTCAGGCGCTCGAGCTGGGGATCGGGACGGGCCGGATCGCGCTCCCGCTTGCGCAGCGGGGAGTCCCGGTGCACGGGATCGAGCTGTCGAAGGCGATGGCCGCGAGACTGCGCGCGAAGCCGGGTGGCTCAGACATCGGCGTCACAATCGGGGACTTCGCGACGACCACCGTAGGCGGGACGTTCTCCGTCGCCTACCTCGTCTTCAACACGATCATGAACCTGACGACGCAGGCGGCGCAGGTCGCGTGCTTCCGGAATGTCGCGGCCCACCTCGAGCCGGGTGGCTGCTTCGTGATCGAGGTGGGTGTCCCGGATCTTCAGCGGCTTCCGCCCGGCGAGACCATCCTCGCCTTCCACGTGGGCGAGAATCGCTGGGGATTCGACGAGTACGACGTCGCGAGACAGGGCCTCACGTCCCACCACTTCGAGAGCGTCGACGGACGGACCGAGCGGAGCTCGATCCCGTTCCGATACGTGTGGCCCTCGGAGCTCGACCTGATGGCCGAGCTGGCCGGGATGAGACTGCGCGAGCGCTGGAGCGGGTGGGAGCGGGAGCCGTTCACGAGCGACAGCCGCAAGCACGTCTCGGTGTGGGAGAAGCCGGCAGACGAGTGCGGCCCCCTCGCCGCGGCGTGACTCGCTACCCGAGAAAGGCGTCGAGCGCAGCGCCGGTCTCGGCCCAGGCGTCCCACGTCACCATGTGCCCCCCACCCACGGTGACGACCTCGAGCAGGTCGCCGAGCGCCTCGCGGTAGGCGTAGGTCTGCTCGTCGAGGACGAGGAACGACGACGCGCCGACGACCAGCAGCGTCGGAACCCGCAGGCGGTCGTAGCGCGGCGGCTCGGTCGAGAGCTCGCTGTAGGCGGTCACGACCGCGCTCTGGCAGTACCGGTAGCGCAGGCGGCCGTCGGGCGAGCGCTCGAGGTGCTCGCGGACGTCCTCCTCCACCGTCTCCCTCGGGGTGTTGAAGAGGCGCCCCGAGTCGATCCGCGCCTGTACCGCCTCCTCCGGCGTCGCGAAGACGCGCTCCCGGCGCATGTCCTCAGCGAGGTCGAGCGCGACCTGCGGGATGAGCTGGATCGCCGGGTCGAGCAGCGCGACCCGCTCGACGAGCGCCGGCTCGCGCGCGGTGATCTCCATTGCCAGCCGGCCGCCGAAGCTGTGGCCGATCCACGTCGCGCGCTCGATCCCGGCCGCCTCGACCGTCTCGATCACGTCGAGGCAGTGCGTGTAGAGGTTCCACGGAGGCTCGTAGGGCGAGCGGCCGTGGCCGCGGAGATCGGGCGCGACGACGCGGAAACGTCCCGCCAGGCGCTCCTCTGCGAGCCGCCTGAAGCCCCGGGCGTGTCCCGTGATCCCGTGCAGGCAGACGATCGGCGGCGCCTTCCGGTCGCCCCACTCGTGCAGCGCGAGCCGCATCGCGAGACCCTACCGGCGCTGCTGCCTTCACCTGCAGGACCCGGCGCGCTAGCCTCGCGCACGTGCTCGCGATCCTCTACGACATCCATGGCAACCTCCCGGCGCTCGAGGCCGTGCTCGCCGACGCGGAGGGTGCCGGCGCCGAGCGGTTCCTCCTCGGCGGCGACTACGCGGCGTACTCGCCCTGGCCGCTCGAGACGCTCGAGCGGCTGCGCGGGCTCCCGGCGACGACGTGGATCCGCGGCAACGGGGAGCGGTGGCTCCGCGAGCCGCCGCTCGATCGTCCCGACGTGATGGAGGCGCTCTCGCAGGGCGCGCCCGGCGTCGGAGCCGAGGAGGGCTGGCTCTTCTCCCTCCAGGCGCAGGTCGAGCTCGACGGCGTGCTCTACGTGCACGGCTCCCCACTCTCCGACGTCGAGAGCTTCGCGAGCGAGCCTCGCGACGAGGACGAGGATCTGCTCGCCGGCGTCCGCGACCGCACCGTGGTCTTCGGGCACAGCCACCTCCAGTTCCGGCGACCGGGGCCCGGCGGCACCGAGCTCCTGAACCCCGGGAGCGTCGGGATGCCGCTCGACGGCGACTCCCGGGCCGCGTACGCGCTCAGGCCGGGAGGCGGCGATTTCGAGCTCAGGCGGGTGGGCTACGACACGGAGCGGGCCGCCGCGGCGTACCGGGCGCTCGGAGGGGTGTTCGGCCCGATGGCGGAGGGGCGGATCCTGCGCGGCTCGGATTAGGCCTAGGGCCTGCGCCTCAGCCGGAGCCCGGCGACTCGTCTTCCGCCTTCTCCTCCTCGCCCGCAACTCCCGGCCGGTAGTAGCGCCGGCCCTTCAGCTCGTCGGGCAGGTGGTCGAGCTCGAAGCCCGCCGGGTCGTCGTGCGGGTAGACGTATCCCTCCCCGTGGCCGAGCTTGCGGCCGTACCAGCTTCCGTCTCGAAGAGCCTTCGGCGGCTGGGCGTTCCCGCGCTCGCGTACGTCTCGCGTCGCCTCGGACAGAGCGACGTAGCTCGCGTTCGACTTCGGGGCCCGCGCCAGGTAGACGGCCGCCTGGGCGAGGTTGAGGCGCGCCTCCGGGAGGCCGACGTGCTCGACCGCCTGCGCGGCCGCGACGGCCACGAGCAGCGCGCGCGGGTCGGCGTTGCCGACGTCCTCCGAGGCGAGCACGACCATCCGGCGGGCGATGAAGCGGGCGTCTTCTCCTCCCTCGAGCATGGCGGCCAGGTAGTACACGGCCGCGTCGGGATCCGAGCCGCGCATCGACTTGATGAAGGCCGACGTGAAGTCGTAGTGGGCGTCGCCGCCCTTGTCGTAGAGGAGCGGCCGCTTGCGCGCGGCGTCCTCGACGTGACGCTCCGCCAGCGGCTCTCCGGCGGCCTCCGCGGTCTGCCACGCGAGCTCGAGGATGTTGAGCGCCGAGCGCGCGTCGCCGCCGGCCCGCTCGGCGATCGCGCGCTCGAGCTCCGGGGAGAGCTCGCCGCCGAGCTCCGAGGCGCCCCTGCGGACGAGCTCGGCGAGGTCGCTCTCGGAGTGCGGCTCGAGCTCGTACACCTGACAGCGGGAGAGGAGCGCCGAGTTGACCTCGAAGTAGGGGTTCTCCGTCGTCGCCCCGATCAGGGTGATCAGCCCCTCCTCGACCCCCGGCAGGAGCGCGTCCTGCTGTGCCTTGTTGAAGCGGTGGATCTCGTCGAGGAAGAGGATCGTGCGCGTCCCCGTCGCTCCGAGCCGCTCGCGCGCGCGGGCGAGCACCGCCCGCACCTCGGCGACGGTGGCGGAGACGGCGGACAGCTCCTCGAACTCGGCGCCGGTGGCGCCCGCCACGATGCGAGCCAGCGTCGTCTTGCCGCTCCCGGGCGGCCCGTGGAAGATCGTCGAGCCGACCCGGTCCTCCGCCACGGCGAGGCGAAGCGCGGAGCCCTTGGCCAGGATGTGCCGCTGGCCGAGGAAGTCGTCGAGCGCCTGCGGACGGAGCCGCGACGCGAGCGGCGCCAGCTCCGACAGGCGCTCCTCGGCCGAGTCGGAGAAGAGATCGCCCATGGACGGAAAGTATGCTCCGATCGTGGCCGTCGAGGACTACTCGCAACCCGTTCTCCCGGGCGAGGGGGCGAGCGATTACGAGCGCTACCTCCGCACCGACGACCTGCTCGCGCTGCAGAAGCCGCCCGAGGAGCAGGCTCACCGCGACGAGCTGCTCTTCCAGACGGTGCACCAGTCCTCCGAGCTCTGGCTGAAGCTCGCGACCACCGAGGTCGAGACCGCGACCGGTCACGTCGCGCGGGAAGAGGTCCCGGCCGCGCTCAGGCTGCTCCGCCGAGCCTCGCTCTGCCTCCAGTTCATCACCGCGCAACTCGACATGCTCGAGCAGATGTCTCCCTGGGAGTATCAGACGATCCGCGAGGTGCTCGGGCACGGCAGCGGCTTCGACTCGCCGGGCTTCCGCGAGATCCGGCGCGTCTCGCCGCCGCTCGGCGAGGCGTTCGAGGC
>JBBSIG010000155.1:0-6454 GCA_038232215.1 Gaiellales bacterium
CTTCACGGGGGCCGAGGGCTTCCTGCGCTTCTGCTCCTCGACCCTCGAGAAGATCGACGGCACGCCGTGGTACTTCACCGGCGAGGAGTCGACGTCGGACGGCCGCTCGACGGGCAAGCTGGGACGCGGGGGCAGCTCCGTCGCCGTCAACGCGGAGACCGGAGCGTGGACCGAGACGAGGCACTTCGGCCTGCTCGCGCACGAGAACGTCGTCCCGGTCGAGCGGCTCTCGAAGGCGATGATCATCACGTCCGAGGACGGGGATCCGGGCGTCAACGACTCGCAGCTCTACGCCTACGTCGCCGACACGTTCGCCGCGGCGATCGCGGGCAACGGCCAGCTCTACGTCTGGAAGTCGGACAGCGCGGGCGACGGAAATCCCTCGACCAACGACATCCGGCGGGGAGAGACCCTCCACGGGACCTTCGTGCCGGTCTCGCAGGCCGAGAACGCGTCGGCCACGACGCTCGAGGCTGCCGCTCAGGCACGTTCGGCCTTCGACTTCGTCCGCATCGAGGACGTCGCCGTCGCCCAGCAGGGCGGGGGCACGGTCTACTTCGACGACACGGGCCGGCTCGGGAGCGAGACGGTCAAGGGCCGGCTCTACCGGTTCGACATCGATCCTGCCAACCCGCTTCGCGCCTCGCTCACCCTCGTGCTCGACGGCGACGCGGGCGACGACATCGTCAACCCCGACAATCTCGACACCTCGCCGCACTCGGTCGTGATCCAAGAGGACCGGAACTTCGAGCACCGCTCGGCGGCCGTGAGCGGCGGCTACGGCCGCATCCTCGTCTACGACGTCAAGAACGGCAGCCTTCGGGCCGTCGCGAGGGTGAACACGCCGCCGAGCCTGCCCCCCGGTGAGTGGGAGTCGTCAGGAGTGATCAACGCTCAGACGCTGCTCGGGCACGAATGGTGGCTCGTCGACGTGCAGGCGCACGGCCAGAGCGCTCCGCAGCCCGGGCCCAGCCTGGCGCCGGACTCCTCGACGGGCGAGGACGGGCCGCTCCGGATCTCTACTAGAAGACGCCCTGGATCGGCCAGTAGAGCGCCGCGGCGACGAGAGCGGCGGCCGGGATCGTGAGCACCCAGGCGAAGACGATGTTGCCGGCGACGCCCCAGCGCACCGCGGACAGCCGCCGGGTCGCGCCGGCTCCCATCACGGAGCCGGAGACGACGTGGGTGGTCGACACCGGGTAGCCGTAGTGGGTGGCGGCATAGAGCGTCAAACCGGCGGCGGACTGTGCGGCGAAGCCGCTCTCGGGCTGCAGGCTGAAGACGCGCTGGCCGAGCGTCCGCATGATCCGCCAGCCGCCGACGTAGGTGCCCGCGCCGATTGCCACACCGGCCGCGATCTTGACCCAGGTCGGGACGTAGAAGCTCGAGATGGAGCCGTGCGTGAAGAGCGCGAGCGCGATCACGCCCATCGTCTTCTGAGCATCGTTCGCCCCGTGCGTGAAGGCGACGAAGGTGCCCGAGGCGAGCTGTCCGAGTCGAAAGGTGCGGTTCGCCGCGCCGTGCGTCAGCCAGCGAAAGAGCCAGAGGATGGCGAGCAGGATCGCGAAGGCACCGAGGAAGCCGAGCGCAGGCGAGAGGAGCGCGGGAATCAGGATCTTGTGCACGAGCCCGTGCCACTGCACTCCGGCCGACCCGGACTGGATCAGCGCCGCTCCGACGAGCCCGCCGATCAGCGCGTGCGACGAGCTCGAGGGCAGACCGAGCCACCAGGTGAGCAGGTTCCACGCGATCGCGCCGAGCAGGGCCGCGAGCACCGTCTGCTCCGTGGCGAGCCCGGTGTCGATGACGCCCTTGGCCACCGTCTTCGCCACGGCCGTCGTCACGAACGCCCCGGCGAGGTTCGCGAGCGACGCGACGAGCACGGCCGCACGGGGAGACAGCGCGCGCGTCGACACCGAGGTCGCGACCGCGTTGGCCGTGTCGTGAAAGCCGTTCGTGAAGTCGAAGCCGAGCGCGACCACGATCACGACAATGAGCAGTAGGTCGTTCATGATCTCCCGAGCGAAGCGAGGGGACTAATCAGACCAGGTGAAAATGCTGTGCATTTTCACCTGTTTTTGACGAGGATCGCCTCGAGAACGTCCGCGGCGTTCTCGCACGCGTCGACCGCCTCCTCGAGGCGCTCGTGGATGTCCTTCCAGCGAATGATCGAGACCGCGTCCTCATCCGACGCGAAGAGCTCGGAGACGGACGCCCGGTTGAGCCGGTCGCCCTCCTTCTCGAGCTCGCGGAGCTCGGCGAGCTGGGACGACGAGTCCTTGAACCCCTCGAGCTCCCCGACTGCCTCGTCGAGCTTCGTGGCGGCGCGGAGGATCACCTCCGCCTGCAGCCGCGCGCCCTCGCGGACGTCCGAGACGCCGAAGCTCGTGATGTTCCCCGCCGCCTCGTCGATGTGGTCGCAGACATCGTCGAGGGCGCCCACCAGCCGGTACATGTCGTCCCGGTCGAACGGGGTCACGAAGGTGCGGTTCAGGAGATCGACGACCTCGTACGTGACCCGGTCGCCCTCGTGCTCCAGCTCCTTGATCTCGCTGATCAAGCCCCTGCCGTCGTCCGGAAAGCTCTCGAGCAGCTCGACGAGCAGCCGCGCGATCTCGACGACGTTCCTCGAGGCACGCGAGTAGAGCTCGAAGAACTCCTTGCGCTGCGGAACCAGATTGAGCCGTACCATCGCCGTCTCCCTTCGCGTCGTCGAGCCCCTGCGGGCGCCCGGCGGACTATGCCGAATCTGTCGGTTCGGAGTCCATCTGGTGAAAGGGTGGGCCCGACGCTTGTGCTCGCCGGGCGCGCGCCCGGACACTGCTAGGCACATGCGCACGCTCGCCCTGGTCGCTCACCGAGGCACGCCCACGAACATCCGGCTCGCGGCGTGCGCGCCCGCCGGGGTACGGGCGACGGTGCTCACTCCCGCCCAGGCGCTCGCCCGCCTGGCGCCGGGCGACGTCGCACTCGGGCGGCTGGACGTCCTACCGACTCTCGACGGGATCGAGCCTGGGCTCTGGGCCCTCGACGCGCTCGCCCTGCGCGGCGTCCGCGTCCTGAACCGCTCGTCCGCGCTCGTCGCGGCACACGACAAGCTCGTCACGGTCCGAACGCTGAAGCGCGTGGGCCTACCGCATCCGCGGACGGCGCCGATCGCCGATCCGCTCGCGCTCCCCGAGCTCGCGACGCTGGTCGTGCTGAAGCCGCGTTTCGGGAGCTGGGGCCGCGACGTGTTCCTCTGCACCGATCGCGCGAGCCTGCTCTGGCGGGCGGGGGAGCTCGCACGCCGGCCGTGGTTCGAGTCCGCAGGCGGGCTGGTCCAGGAGCTCGTGCAGCCGCAGGGCTACGACCTGCGGGTGGTCGTGGCGGGTGGGCGCGTGGTCGGCGCGGTCAAGCGGGTGGCGGCGCTCGGCGAGTGGCGGACGAACGTCTCGCTCGGCGCCAGCCGCGAGCACGTCGTGCCGCCGCGCGAGGCGTGCGAGCTCGCGCTCGCCGCTGCGGCCGCCGCTTCGGCGGACCTCGTCGGCGTCGACCTGCTGCCGACGCCGGGCGGCGGTTGGACGATCCTCGAGCTGAACATCGCGGTCGACTTCACGAGCGACTACTCGCTGCGGGAAGACGTCTTCGAGCAGGCCCTACGAGCGCTGCTGCGTCCGGCCCTGGCCGAGCCGCGGGAACCGGTCGCCGTCTGACGTCGACGCTCGGGCGAGCGAGCGCTCAGAACGTGGCTTCGCGGACCCCCGTGAGGACGAGCAGGAGCACGACGGCCGCGGCAAGCAGCCGGTAGACGACGAACGGCGAGTAGTCGCGCCGGCGGACGTAGCCGAGCAGCACGTCGATCGCGACGAGGCCAACGGCCGCCGCGGCGAGCGTCCCGACCAGGAACGGGCCCACCGAGCCGGCCGGCAGCGGGTTCAGGACGACGTCCTTCAACCCCTTGAAGACGACGGCGCCGAGCACGATCGGGATCAGGAGCAGAAACGAGAGGCGTGCGGCCGCGTCTCGCTCGAGACCGCTGAAGCGACCGGCGGTGATCGTGATCCCCGAGCGCGACACGCCCGGCATGAGGGCGAGGATCTGCGAGACCCCGATCGCGAAGGCGGTGCCGAAGCGCAGGTCCTCGAGGCGCCGTCGCTCAGCCGTCCGATCGGCGATCCAGAGGAGCACGCCGAAGGTCGCCAGGAGGAGCGCGACCTGCCAGGGCTGCCCCAGATGCTCCTCGATGACGCTCTCGCCGAGTGCGCCGGCGAGGGCAGCCGGAATCGAGGCGGCGAAGATGTACCACGCGATCCGCGCGTCGTCGGTCGCGACGGTGCGCCGCCGCACCGAGGAGATCCACGCGCCGACGTAGCGGACGACGTCCGTCCAGAAGTACGCGATCACCGCGACGAGCGTGCCGAGATGCAAGGCGACGTCGAACGTCTTGTTGAAGTCGGGGTGCGCCTCGAGGTAGCGCCAGTCCGCGAGCCAGGGGACGAGGATCAGGTGGCCCGACGACGAGATCGGGAGCAGCTCGGTCAGGCCCTGCGTGATCCCGAGAACGAGCGCCTGCCAGTCGGAGAGCCGGCCCGAGCGCTCGCCGACCCGGGCGGCCGCGAGGGCGATCGCGGCGAGCAGGAGCGCCGAGGCGATCGGGTAGACGAGGCGCGGCGCACGGCCGGTTCTCGAAGCCGCGCCGCGGGCGGTGGACGCTGTGTCCATCGAGCGGCGACCGTAGCAGCCGCGTCAGCCAACGGACTCCCCCGTTCACCACTTCTTCCCCGGCTCGCTACCACCCGTTCCGGAGGATCTCCTCCGCCTCGAGGCGGCGGCCCGCGCTCAGGCGGGGAAGACACAGCGGATCTCGAGCCCCCGCCCGGGCCCGCCGCTTGCCGCCACGGTGCCCCCCGCCGCCGTGACGACGTGCTTCACGATCGCGAGACCGAGGCCGGTGCCGTGCGAGGCCCGGGCCCGATCGGCGCGGTAGAAGCGCTCGAACAGCCGCGGCAGGTCGCCCGCCGCGACACCGGCGCCGTCGTCGGCGGCCACGAGCAGAATCTCGTCGCCCTCTCGTCGAATCGAGACGGTGAGGCGCGTGCGGGGCCCCGCGTAACGGAGCGCGTTCTCGAAGAGGTTCTCGAGCACCATCCTGATCATCCGCGGCCGCAGGGGCAGGAGCACGTCGGGATCGGCCGCGACGTGCACGCGCACGTCGGCGCGCTCGGCGCGCTCGGCCGTCTTCGACGCCACCTCCTCGAGAATCGGTCGCGCAGGGCTGGAGCCGAGCGCGACGACCTCGCGCCCCGTCTCGAGCTCCGACAGGAAGAGCACGTCGTCGATCAGCTCTCGCACCTGGTCGATCTCGGCGCGGGCCGCCTCGACGAGCTCGGGGACCTCGGCATCCGGCAGGAGCGTCGACTCGAGCAGGACCAGGAGACGGGCGAGCGGGGTGCGGAGCTCGTGCGAGACCGCCGCCGTGAAGCCGCTCCGCAGCTCCTCGTAGGCGGCGAGCTCGGCAGGCTCGCCGAGATACAGCAGGAGCGGCGCCCCCTCCTCCGGCCCCAGGAGCCGCGCCGGCACGGGGTCGCCGAGCTCGAGCGCGGGCAGCGCCTCGAGGGCGACTGGGCTGGCGGCGAGCACCCGCTGCTCGGCGTCGAGCACGATCACCGGCTCCTCGCTGGAAGCCACGAGCGCCCGTGCCCGCTCCGTCTCTCGCTTCACCACCCGTTCACCACTTCCTCACCAGAGCTGCACCCGCAGACCCCGGGCACCGCTTCATTATGGTGGGGATGGCGAAGGTTCTCATCGTCGAGGACGACGAGGTGATCGCCCAGGGAGTCGTCCGCCACCTCGCTGCGGCCGGCTTCGATCCCCTCTGGGTGCCGCGGGGGGAGCTCGGGCTGGCGCGCCTGCGCTACGAGCAGCCGGACGTCTGCGTGCTCGACCTGATGTTGCCGGGAGTGGACGGCTGGAAGCTGATCGAGACGATTCGCAGCGAGGGCATCGGCACGCCGATCGTCGTCATCAGCGCCCGGGGAACGGAGCACGACCGGGTGCACGCGCTCCAGATCGGCGCCGACGACTACATCGTGAAGCCGTTCTCGATGAAGGAGCTCGTCGCCCGAGTGCAGGCGGCGGCGCGGCGCGGCGTCCGCGCACAGGAGCGGCCCCGTGGCGACGCGATCGTGGTCGAGGAGCTGCGCATCGACCCCCGCGAGGTGCAGGCCTTCGTCGACGGCGAGAGCGCCCGGCTGACGCCGACCGAGTTCCGGCTCCTGTATCAGCTCGCCCTCGACGGCGGGCGCGTCGTCACTCGCGACGAGCTGCTGCAGAAGATCTGGGGCCGGCGCGAGACTCACCGCGACCGGACGGTCGACGTCTTCGTCCGCCGCCTGCGCGAGAAGATCGACCGCCGCGCGTCGGCGCACACCTTCATCCAGACCCGCTACGGGGTCGGCTACAAGCTCGAGGC
>JBBSIG010000156.1:0-6373 GCA_038232215.1 Gaiellales bacterium
GCGGCGGGGCCTGGATAGAGTCCCGCGGCCGATGGACCTCTACGAGTACCAGGGGAAGCAGCTCTTCCGTCGCTTCGGGATCCCCGTCTCCGACGGGCGACTGGCAACCACGCCGGAAGAGGCGCGCGCCGCCTCGGAGGAGCTCGGCGGCCCGGTCGTCGTCAAGGCGCAGGTGCTGACGGGCGGTCGCGGCAAAGCGGGAGGCGTCAAGCTCGCCGACGGGCCGTCGGACGCCTACGCCCGCGCGAAGAACATCCTCGGCCTGGACATCCGCGGCCACGTCGTCCGCAAGCTCTGGGTCGAGCGGGCCTCCGACATCGCGAAGGAGTACTACCTCTCGGTTACCTTCGACCGCGGCGAGAAGAAGCCGCTCTTCATGCTCACGACCGAGGGCGGGATCGAGATCGAGCAGGTCGCGGCCGAGAATCCGGACGCTCTCGCCCGGCTGCACATCGACCCGCTCGAGGGCTTCCAGCCGTACCAGGCCCGCCGGCTCGTCTACGCGTCGGGCATCACCGACGCAGGCGAGCGGAAGCAGCTCCTGTCGCTGATCGGAAAGCTCTACGAGACCTTCGTCGCGTGCGACGCGATGCTCTGCGAGATCAACCCCCTGATCGTGACGCCCGAGGGCGAGGTGAAGGCGCTCGACTCGAAGTTCACGGTCGACGACAGCGCGCTCTACAAGCATCCGGAGATCGCTGAGCTGCGCGACGTCGAGGCGGCCGATCCGCAGGAGGCGCTCGCCCGAGAGAAGGGCGTCACCTACGTCAAGCTCGACGGCGATGTCGGGATCCTCGGCAACGGGGCGGGGCTCTCGATGTCGACGGTCGACGTGGTGGTTGCCGCGGGCGGCCGGCCGGCGAACTTCTGCGACCTGGGCGGCGGCGGTGACGCCGAAGGCGTGGTCGACGCCCTCGAGGTGATCACGTCCGACCCGAGGGTGCGATCGATCTTCTTCAACATCTTCGGGGGCATCACGCGCTGCGACGAGGTGGCCCGCGGGATCCTGGCGGCGCTCGAGCGGATGCAGATCGAGCTTCCGCTGGTCGTCCGCCTGGACGGGACGAACGCCGACGAGGGCCGGCGGATTCTCGCAGACGCAGCGCCGCCGAACCTGTCCGTCGAGCCGACGATGCTCCACGCGGCGGAGCGCGCGGTGGAGCTCGCGCGATGAGCGCGCGCAGCTGGGACGACCGCGCGCAGGCCTATCGCGAGAGCGAGAGCCATGCCGCGGGGCGCGATCTCGAGCAGCTCGTCGAGTGGTGTGAGCCGCGACCGGGCGCCAAGGTGCTCGACGTCGCAACGGGCGGCGGCCACGTCGCACGCCGTCTGCGCGAGGAGGGCTGCGAGGTGGTGACGGTCGACGCGTCTCCCGGCATGCAGCCCGACGTGGTCTGCCGGGCCGAGGACCTGCCCTTCGCCGACGGCAGCTTCGACGTCGCCGTCACGAGGATCGCGGCTCACCACTTCGACGACGTGCGCGCCGCGGTCGCCGAGCTGGCGAGGGTCAGCGCGACCCTCGTCGTGATCGAGGACACGCTCTTCTCGAGCGACGAGCACGAGCAGGTGGAACGGCTGCGCGATCCCACTCACGTCCGCACCTACTCCGAGCAGGAATGGCGCGAGCTGCTGAGCGAGGCCGGGCTCGAGGTCGAGCTGGTCGACTTTTTCGAGAAGCGCCACCGGCTCGACTCCTGGCTCGCCCGCGCGGGCTGCGAGGGCGAGGACGCCGAGCGGGTCAGGGAGCTCCTCCGCGACCGGCTCGAGGGCGATGGGTCGACCTGGACCGACACGAAGATCCTGCTGCGAGCGAGAAGGAGCCAGTCCTGATGGCGATCGTCGTCGACCGGGACACGAAGCTCGTGGTGCAGGGTCTGACGGGGTCGGAGGGCCGGTTCCACGGCTTGCGCAATCGCAACTACGGGACGGACGTCGTCGCGGGCGTGACGCCCGGCAAGGGCGGGCAGGACGTGGATGGCATCCCCGTCCTCGACACCGTCGCAGAGGCGGTCGAGCAACGAGGTGCGAACACGTCGCTGATATTCGTCCCGGCGCGCTTCGCCGCCGACGCGATCTACGAGGCCGCCGACGCGGGAATCCGCACGGTGATCTGCATCTCGGAGCACATCCCCGCTCACGAGCTGCTCCGCGTGTACACGCATCTCCGCCCCCGCGGGATCACCCTGATCGGCCCGAACTGCCCGGGGGCGCTGTCGCCGGGCAAGGCGAACGTCGGCATCATCCCGGCCGAGATCTTCCGCGAGGGCTCGATCGGCCTGGTCAGCCGCTCGGGGACACTGACCTACCAGATCGGCCACGAGCTGACGCAGCTCGGGCTCGGGAACTCGACGATCGTCGGGATCGGAGGCGATCCTGTGGTCGGATCGTCCTTCGTCGACATCCTGGAGAGGTTCGAGGCCGACCCCGAGACCGAGCTCGTGGTGCTCGTCGGCGAGATCGGCGGCGACGAGGAGGAGAAGGCGGCACGCTTCATCGAGGCGAGCATGTCGAAGCCGGTGCTCGCCTACATCGCCGGCTTCAGCGCGCCGTCGGGCAAGACGATGGGGCACGCGGGGGCGATCATCTCCGGCTCGTCGGGAACGGCCGAGGCGAAGAAGCGTGCGCTCGAGGCGTGCGGCGTGCAGGTCGGGACGACGCCGACTGAGGTCGCCGGCCTCGTCAGCGAGCGCCTCTAGCGACGATTCGTCCCGACGCCGAGACGGAGCCTCCGGCCCGACCGAAGTCCTCCTTCGAGAGCGCGCGCACCTTCGCGATAGCCGTCCGATCGCGGTCGAGCTCGGGCGTCCCGGTCCCGACGAGCCGGATCGGGACGAGGCTTCCATCCGCCCAGGTACCGTCTGCGTGGAGGCGCACGCGCAGGATCGCGCCGAACGCGAGAGCCCCTTCCACGGCCAGGGTTCGGTAGCCGGAGAAGTTGCCGAGGCTGTACGCGATCAGACGCCCGCGGTACCACTCGAGGCCCCGCAGGACGTGCGGCCCGTGGCCGACCACGAGGTCGCCTCCAGCGTCGACTACCGCGTGCGCGAAGGCCACCGGATCCCCGCGCGGCTCGCCGAGGTACGTCTCGTCGCCCGGCGAGACGTGATCGCGCCCGAGCCCCTCGCCGCCGGCATGCATCGTGACCACCACGACGTCGGCCCGCGCGTCGGCCTCGCGCACGAGTGCCCGCGCGGCATCGAGGTCGAGGAGCTGTTGCGCCCACGGGTAAGGGGCGAAGCCGATCACGGCGATGCGCAGGCGCCCGGCGCGCGCGTAGGCGATCTCGCCGGGCCGACCGGTATGGAGGAGCCGCTCGGCGTCGAGCGCGGCGATCGTCTCCGTCTGTCCCTGCGCTCCGAAGTCGAGCGCGTGGTTGTTCGCGACGTTCAGCATCGTGAAGCCGGCGCCCCTCAGCGTGCGGGCGTAGAGAGGCGGCGCGCGGAACGCGAAGCAGGTGCGGCTAGCCTCGCTGCACTTGGAGGCGCCGCCGGCGGTGAGCGGCGTCTCGAGGTTGCCGAGGACGAGGTCGCCGGTCAACGAGCGCCGAACGTCGCCGAAGAGGCTGGAGCCGTCGTCGGAGGGGAGGCCGGCCGGAGAGCCCAGCGTGACGTCCCCGACGGCCGCGATCCGCACCAGGGGCGGTGCGCGTCTCGGGCTCGTGCGCGGGATCGGCTCGGCCGCGGCTCGCTCGGCACCCGTCCCGCGGGGATCCGCTGCGGCGGCGAGCGCCACCGCCGCCACGCCGCCGCCCAGGCCGATCGTCAGGAGCGCGAGCGCGGCGAGCCGGTGGCGCCGCCGTGCAACGCCTGCGTCGGTCGGTTGCGAGTGGTCTTGCACGTGTGGCCGCAGCGTTCGCCATCGCGCGTGAGCTACCTGCAACGCGGCCAACCGGGAGTCGCGCGACCGCGAAGACGTCGCCGAGCTGTGGAACGTTCGCGACCATGCCTGGCACCGTTCCGGGCCGTCGGGAGGAGTCCGCGGCGGCCGGTCGCCTCGGCCGGGGAGTCGGGCGTGAGGGTCACGATCCCAGCGTTCGTGCGGAACGAACGAGTTTTCACACTCTTGTCACACCGTGCGGAGTCTCGTTACGGTGCCTGGCACCGGTTGGACGTGTGACAGAGCGTGCGCAGTGCGGAGGAGGCTCCAGGATCGTTCGGGGGGCGGGCTCTAGACTGGCTCCCATGGAGACGATCTCGCTCGCGCGGGGCGTGCCCGCGCCCGAGTGCCTTCCCACCGCAGAGCTCGCCGACTGCGCTCGCGCCGCGATCGAGCTAGACGGCCCCGCCGTCCTCTCATATGGCTCGGGCGCCGGGTACGGTCCCCTCCGCGAGTGGATCGCCACGCGCCACGGCGTCGAGCCGGAGCGTGTGGTGATCACGAACGGCTCGCTGCAGGGCTTCGTCTTCCTCGCGCAGCACCTGCTGTGGGGTGGGACGAAGCGCGTGCTCGTCGAGGCGCCGACCTACGACCGACCGCTGAAGATCCTCGCTGGGCTCGGAGCGCGGATCGACTCGGTGCCGCTCGACGAGGACGGGCTCGACGTCGACGCGCTCGAGCGTGCGCTCGCCGACGGCGACGACCCCCCGGCCTTCCTCTACACGATTCCGACCTTTCAGAACCCGAGCGGGCGGACGCTCTCCACCGAGCGCCGGTGTCGCCTCGTCGAGCTCGCGGGGGAGCACCGGCTGCTCGTGCTCGAGGACGATCCCTACGGCCTCGTCCGCTTCGAGGGCGAGCCGCCCCCGACCCTGTTCGAGCTCGCCGGGCGCGCGGACGCCGAGATCGTGTACGCCTCCTCGTTCTCGAAGACGATCGCGCCCGGCCTGCGCGTGGGCTACCTCGTCCTCCCACGGTCGCTCGCCGCGCCGGTCTCGGCGATCGCCGTCTCGAACACCATCTCCCCCGTCTTCCTCGGGCAGGCGACCGTGCTCGAGTTCCTCCGGCGAGGTCGGCTCGAGCCGAGCCTGGCGCGCGTGCGCGGGCTGCTCGGGGCCCGCCGCGACGCCATGCTCGCTGCGCTGGAGCGCGAGCTGCCCGAGGGAGCGAGCTGGAGCCGGCCGGAGGGCGGCTACTTCGTCTGGGTCGAGCTTCCGGGCGGAGTGGACGCGACCTCTCTGCTCGCGCCCGCGTCCGCGGCCGGCGTGAGCTTCGTCCCGGGGGCCGACTTCTACGCGGCCGGCCAGGGCGGCCGTGCCGCGGCTCGCCTCGCCTTCAGCTTCGTCTCGCCGGCCGAGATCGGCGAGGGGGTCGCGCGGCTGGCCGCGCTCGTCGGCGAGCGTCTCCCCGCCGCGGTCTGAACGGCTCGCCTCAGGCGAGCGCGTGCCGCGCCGCCAGCGGGCGCGGAACGAGGCGCGGCTGCTGCGGCGGGACGAGGGAGCCGCGGCTCTGGGCCCTGAAGGTGGGGCACGGTGTCTCGCCCGGAAGCGCACACAAGCCCGCGCGCCGGAAATAGCAGTCGTTGCACGTCTGTTTCGCCTGCTTGCCCACTCTCTCCCCGCCTGTCCGTCTGACGCCTGTCGAGCAGAGGCGATCATAGGCCGTGAGGAGAGGCCGAGAAGCATCTCGGCCGACGAAAAACGCCCACTTTCCGGGACTTTCGAATCGGCCCTCGCAAGCCTCGCTAGCCCGGCTCGGGCAGCGTTGCCAAGGCTCGCAACGCCTGTTGAAAAGTTGACACAGGGATGATCCTCACGTCATGCGCATAGCGCCGAGCTTCCGCTGCGTTTTCCCCAGCCGGGACGAGAAAGACGTCGATCTTGCTCCGCTCGACCCCGATCGTCTTCTGCCGAACTCCGCCGATCGGGACGATTCGGCCGTCGAGCTCGATCGCCCCCGTGGCGGCCACGCGACGCCCCCGGTCGACGTCGCGCCCCAGCTCCTCCAGCACGTCGAGCGCGAAGGCGAGACCGGCCGAGGGCCCGCCGATCGCCCCGACCTGGATGCGCACCGGCACGGGCAGCCGGATGTCCGAGACCTGCTCGACGAAGATCCCGAGGATCGGCCGCGCCCCTCGCTCCGGGTCGGCGGCCGTCCGGACGTCGACCCGACGGAGCTCGCCGTCGCGCCGCACGCCGAGCTGAACGGTCGTTCCCACCGGCCGGCGGCCGACGAGCCGACGGAGATCCGCCGTCGTCAGGACCTTTCGTCCGTCGACGGAGGTGAGGAGGTCTGCGGCCTGGAGCTTCCCGGACGAGGGGCCTCCCTTGCGCACGAGGTCGACGAGGACGCCCGTCGGCTGCGCACGCACCTTGTACCCGAGCTCGCGCAGCGCCACCGCGGCGGCGACCTCCTGCGAGCGGCTCATCTCGTTTCGATCGACCTTCCGGCGCACCGCCTCGCTCACCCCGGGAGGACGCACGGCGTGGACGGGCAC
>JBBSIG010000157.1:0-6342 GCA_038232215.1 Gaiellales bacterium
GGATCTCCTCGACCCCTCTGTATAGAGGCTATACTCCCGCACCTTGTCTCTACCTCAGCCCGACTTCGGAGTCCTCCGAAAGGCGCAACGGGGAGATGAACGCGCCTTCTCGCTGATCGTCCGCGCGTACGAGGTGCCCGTCTTCAACTACGTCCTGCGTCTCGTCGGCGACCGCTCGCTCGCCGAGGATCTGACGCAGGAGGTGTTCATGCGCGTGTATCAGGGGCTGCCCGGCTTCTCCCTGCGCTCGCGCTTCACGACCTGGCTGTTCCAGGTCACGAAGAATCGCGTTCTCGACGAGCTGCGTGCGCTCGAGCGCCGTCCCCGGGCCGTCGTCGCGCTCGAGGACATACCGCCGCTCGAGGTCGTCGACGCGCCGTTCGAGCGCATCGAGGCGATCGACGCGGTCTGGCGGGCGATCGACGGGCTCAACGTGGACCTCAAGATGGCGCTCCTCCTGCGCGACGTCGTCGGCCTCTCGTACACGGAGATCGCCGACTCGCTCGAGATCACGCTGGCCACCGTCAAGTGGCGGATCTACAAGGCGCGCGAGGACGTCCAGCTCGCGCTGGCCCGTGAGGGCATCACCTTCGGCTCGAGGACCGCCGAGCCGCAGGAAGCGACCGCGCGGACGTAGCCGCCCCTACCGCGAGTAGCGGCGCAGCCAGGTCGAGAGATTCCGCGCCTGCTCGCCCGGCGTGGGCGCGTGCTCGACGGGCTGGATCGGAGGCGGCGCCGGAGCGGGCGCAGGCGTCTCCCCGCGGGCGAGCGCGAGCCCCGCAAGGGCCGCGGCGGCCGCCAGCGTGGCGAGCGCAGCCGCCTGCAGGCGGCGGCTCGGCCTCCACGACCTCCCGGCTCGCGCCACCACCGTCGGCGCGCGCGACGGATCGGTGCCGGTGAGCGACTCGGCGAGCTCGGCGGCGCTCGGGCGCTCGCGCGGCTCGAGGGCGAGCGAGCGCTCCAGCGCCTCGCGGAGCCCCCTCGGGAGCTCGCTCGGCGGACCGTGCGCCGCGAGGGCCGGCCACTCGGCCTGCCGTCGTCGCTCCTCCAGGCTGCGCGAGCCGTGCAGCGCGCGGCCGGTGAGGAGCTCGACCAGCACGGCGCCGAGCGCGTAGACGTCGGCCGCAGCCGTCACGGGCTCGCCGGCCGCCTGCGCGGGAGCGAGGTAGCCGAGCGTGCCGAGCACAGCGCCCGTCTGCGTCAGCCTCGCCGCGCCGGCGGCGCGGGCGATGCCGAAGTCGGCCACCTTGGGCGTGCCGTCCTCGGTGAGCAGCACGTTCTCGGGCTTCACGTCCCGGTGCACGAGACCGGCCGCGTGAGCGTGGGCGAGCGCGAGGGCGATCTGCCGGCCGAGCTCGGCCGCCTCCCCCGGCGCCAGCGTGCCGCGCCGGACGAGCAGGCCGGCGAGCGTTCCGCCCTGCACGTACTCCATCACGATGTACGGGCGGCCGGCCTCCTCGCCGACGTCGAAGACCCCGACGATGTTCGGATGCGAGAGCCTCGCGGCCGCCCGAGCCTCGCGCTCGAAGCGCTCGCGGAGCTCCGCGTCGGCCGCGAGGTTCTCCGCGAGGAGCTTGACCGCCACGGGCCTTCCGAGCTCGCCGTCGCGGGCGAGGAGGACGGTCGCCATGCCGCCGTGGCCGAGCGCTCGCTCGACGCGATAGCGACCGCCCGCAAAGGACTCCGTCGTCACCGCGTCCAACCCTTGCCCTTGCCGTTGCCCTTCGCCTTGCCGTGCTCCTTCTTCGCCTGCTCGGGGCGGGCGTCTCGGTGCCCTTCCGGCGACTGAGCTCGAGGCTGTGGCTGCGAGACGGCCGGGCTCGCCGGCGCAGGCTCGGACTCCGCGCAGCGGACGCGGTCGACCAGGTCGTTGACGGCCGACTGCAGGTCCTCCTGGAAGGCGGGCCCGACCCGGCCGGCGTTGATCGCCGCCACGACCTCGCTCTGGAGGCGGCGCGCGTGCGTGGCCGCACGACAGGTCTCGCCCGCGCGGAGCGCCGTCGCGACAGCGTCGCTGCGAGCGGCGAGCAGACCTGCCAGCGTGCGGGGGAGGCGCGGCCCCGGGTCGGCCGACCGGTGCTCGCCGCCGCACCCCGTCAGCAGCAGCCCGGCCGCCCCAGCGCAAGCCGCCGCCCGGACCGTCCTACTCACCGCGCTCCAGCCGCTCGGCGAGCGGTTCCGGCAGCCCTGCTCCGCGCATCTCGGCCTGCGTGCGCTCGATCGCGTAGGGGACGCGGCGGAAGGACGCGAGCCGGCGCTCGAGGTCCAGCAGGAGATAGGCCGCACGCGGGTCGCCGTCCCGCGGCTGCCCGACAGAGCCGGGGTTCAGCAGCCAGCGCGCGCCCGACAGCTCGATCTCGGTGCCGTCCGGGGCGAGTCCCCCGGCCACGCGGCTCCCCGCCTCGGTCACCGCGAGCGCGACGTGGCTGTGTCCGACGAGGATCACCGGTGCCGAGGTGACGGCGAGAGTGGCCTGGGCGACGGGGTCGCTCAGCACGTACTCCCATACGGGGTCGCGCGCGCTCGCATGGTAGAGCTCGGCCCCGTCGGCGCGGGCGCTCGAGTCCAGCGAGGCAAGGAAGTCGTGCGCGTCCTCCCTCAGCTCGCCGCGCGTCCAGCGGGCGGCCGTGGCGGCGTCGCCGGCGAAGTCGGCCAGATCGAGCGTGCCGAGCACGCCGAGGTCGTGGTTCCCCACCAAGCAGACGGCCGAGGTCTCACGGGCGCGTGTGCAGCACTCGTTCGGACGCGGCCCGTACCCGACGACGTCCCCGAGGCACCAGATCTCCTCCGGGTGCTCGGCGGAGAGCGCGGTCAGAACAGCCTCGAGCGCGTGCAGGTTACCGTGGATGTCGGAGATGACCGCGACGCGCATGGCTCGGGCGGGACGGGGAGCAACGATAGCCGCCGGCCTCGCGCTCTGGCTCCTCGCCGCCTCGCTCCTCTGGCGGACGCAGGTCCCGGGCGACCTGCGCGTGCCCGCCCTCGAGCCAGACCGTCTCTTCAGCGGCCCGGAGCTCGCCCGGGCCGCCCGTCACGGACGGTTTCTCCGCTGGGATCGGGTGGCCGCGATGCTCGCAGAGCTCGCTGCTCTGATCCTGCTGGCCGCACGAGCGCGCTCGCTCGCCCGGCGCCTGCGCGGGGGGCGGCACCTGCGGGCCGTCCAGCTTCTCCTCCTGTCGCTCGCCTGCGCGTGGCTCGCCGGCCTGCCGTTCCGGCTCGCGGCCCACTGGTGGCAGCGGCGCTACGGAATCTCGTTCGACGGCTACGGGTCGTGGCTCGTTCGACCCTGGCCGGCGCTTCTCGCCGGGCTGGCCGGATCGGTGTTCCTGCTCCTGGCGGCGACGGCGCTCGAGCGCCGGCTGGGCCGGCGCTGGTGGCTGGCCGGCGCGCCGCTCCTCGCCGCCGCGGCGGTCGGCTTCGCGCTCCTGCAGCCCGTGCTGCTCGTTTCGGGCCTGCGGCCGCTCGCCGAGGCTCCGCTCGCCCGGGAGATCCGCGCCCTGGCGGCGCGCGAGCGAGTGGGCCCCGTGCGCATCGACGTCAGGCGCGTCGGGCGGAGGACGACGCTCGCGAACGCCGAGGCCGTCGGCATCGGGCCCACGCGTCGGGTGATCCTGTGGGACACGCTCCTGGACGGTCGCTTCTCGCGGGCCCAGGTGCGCTTCGTCGCCGCGCACGAGCTGGCGCACATCGGGCGCCGCCATGTCTGGAAGGGGCTCGCGTGGTTCGGGCTGCTGAGCGTCCCATCCACGCTCGTGCTCGCTGCGGCCACGGGAAGGAGAGGCGGCTTGCGGGACCCAGCCGTCGTCCCGCTCGCGGTCGTCGTCGTCACCCTGCTCCAGCTGGCGCTGCTGCCCGTCGCGAACGCGGTCTCTCGCCGCTACGAGACCGAGGCCGACTGGCTCGCGCTCGACGCGACGCGCGACCCGGCCGCCGCCGTGGGCGTCTTCCGGCGCTTCGCGACGATCGGCGCCGCGGAGCCGGCCCCGCCCGGCTGGGCGTCCGTCCTCTTCGGCGACCACCCGACGCTGCTCCGGCGGCTCGAGCTGACCGAGGCGTGGCGGCGCCGGGCCGCCGAGGTCGGCCGCTAGGTTGGATCGGCGCGCGGCGGCGCTTCCGGCAGATTCCGGAGCCCCTCGCGCGTCGACCACTTCGACCAGGAGTCCTGCATCGCGTCGAGCAGCTCCTTCATGAAGCGGCTCGACATGTTCACGCGCGAGACGACGACGCCGGGCACGTCGCCCTCCTCGACCTCGTGGTCGATGCGCGCGAAGGTGATCGTGAACTCGTAGTCCGAGAAGCTCACGTTCGCGAAGTTGGCGTACACCCCGGCCATGTCGGCCGGATCCAGATGGATGTTCAGGTGGTGCTCGGAGCCCTCGTCTTGCACGGGCCTACGATACAACGATGGACGACGCCTTCAACGATCGCCGCTTCAAGCTCGCGCTGGCGGCGCTCGCGACCGTCGTCGCCGCCGGCACGGTGGGCTACCACGAGCTCGTGGAGGAGGGCTGGATCTCGTCCTTCTACCGCGTCATCGTCACCGTCTCGCTGACCGGTCTCGACGCGAAGCCCTCCGGAGCGGCGGCAAAGCTCTTCACGATCGGGCTGCTCTTCGTGGGCGTGGCATTCTTCGCCTACGTCGCGGGCGCGATCGTCGAGATGATCGCGCGCGGCGTCCTGACCGACAGCCTCTCCGAGAAACGGAGACGACGGGCGATAGAGCGCTTGCGCGACCACTACATCATCTGCGGCTTCGGACGGGTCGGGCGGCGCGTCGCGGCGGAGTTTCGAGAGTCCGGGGTGGAGTACGTGGTGCTCGACTTCAGTGCCGAGGCGCTGCGCGCGGCGCAGGAGCTGGGCGACCACTTCCTCGAGGGCAACGGAACGGAGGACGAGGATCTGCGGGCAGCGGGACTCGAGCACGCGAGGGGCCTCGTCGCGGCCTCCGACTCGGACGCGGACAACCTCTGCATCGCGCTGTCGGCCCGTACTGCCCGCCCCGACCTGCTGATCGTCGCCCGGGCCTCCGACGCGGACGCGGCTCGCAAGCTGCGCCTCGCGGGCGCCGACCGGGTCGTCGGGCCCTACCTCGCGGCCGGGCGCGTTATGACCAACCTCGTGCTCAAGCCGCAGGTGACGGCGTTCCTCGACGTCGTCACGACCGCGGCGGGGCCGGATCTCCGCTTCGAGGAGATCGAGGTCACCGAGGCGTGCGGCCAGGGCGGGCGCTCCCTGCGCGACGTCGACATCCGGGACCGCACCGGCGCCCTCGTCGTCGCGCTGTGCGCAAGCTTGACGGAACCTTCGACATCACGCCCACCCCCGAGGCGGTGTTCGAGGTCGGCGACGTCATGATCGCCGCAGGGACCCCGACCGAGCTTCGCGCGCTCGAGGAGCTGTTCGCGCCGAGCGAGGCCGTTGCCCGGTAACGCCGTCGAGCGACTCGCCGAGGAGCTCGCGCGCGCCGCCGGCGTCCCGGTGGAGCTGGAGCGGCCGAGCGACCCCGCGCACGGCGACTTCGCGACGAACGCGGCGCTGCGGCTCGGGCCCGTGCGCGGGAGGCCGCCGCGCGAGCTGGCCCAGGAGCTCGCCGCCGCGGCGCTCGGCCTCGCTCACGTCGAGCGCGCCGAGGTGGCCGGGCCCGGCTTCGTCAACCTCTTCCTGAGGGACGCCTGGTTCGCCGAGGCTCTCGAAGAAATGGGCGAGCAGTACGGGCGGGGGCTCGCCGGGTCTCCCGAGCGAGTCCAGGTGGAGCTCGTGTCGGCGAACCCCACGGGCCCGCTCACAGTCGCCTCTGCCCGAAACGGTGCCTTCGGCGACTCGGTCGCCCGGCTGCTCGAGTACGCGGGCCACGATGTCGCGCGCGAGTTCTACGTCAACGACGCGGGCACGCAGATCGAGCAGTTCGTCGCGTCGATCGAGGCGATCCGGCGTGGGGAGGAGCCCCCGGAGGGCGGCTACACGGGCCCTTACATGGCAGAGGCGGCGCAGCAGCAGGCGCCGGTCGAGTACATGCTCGAGGAGCTCCGCCGGACGCTGTCGCGCTTCCGGCTCGAGTTCGACTCGTGGGTGCGGCAGACCTCGCTGGAAGCGGCGATCCCGGAAGCGATCGAGGCGCTCGACACGTACAGGCACGAGGGCGCGCTCTGGATCCGGACGTCGGCGCACGGCGACGACAAGGACCGGGTCGTGATCCGCTCGGAGGAGCGAGGCGGCCGTCCGGCCTACGTGGCGTGGGACGCCGCCTACCTGCGCGACAAGCTCGAGCGCGGCTTCGATCGGCTGATCTACGTGCTCGGCGCCGACCACCACGGCTACGTGGGCCGGCTCAAGGGTCTGGCC
>JBBSIG010000158.1:0-6159 GCA_038232215.1 Gaiellales bacterium
CGGGCGAAGGGGCTGCCCGAGCGGACGGTGGTGACCCGCTACATCCTGCGCGCCGCGCTGCCGTCGGTCGTGACCGTGCTCGGACTCGTCTTCGCCAACGTGCTCACGGGCGCCGTGCTCGTCGAGAACATCTTCGCCTGGCCCGGCCTCGGCCAGTACGCCTACCAGGCCGCGATCAACCTCGACGTACCGGCGATCTCGGGCGTCAGCCTCTTCGTCGCCGTCGTCTACGTCGGCGTCAACTTCCTCGTGGACGTGCTCTACGGCGTGATCGACCCCAGGATCCGGATCACGTGATCGAGCCGGTCGCCCTGCCGGGCCGCGGGCTGGGCCGGCGCCGCCGGGCCGCCATGCGGCCTGCATGGCGTCAGCCGCTCGCCCTTGTCGGCGCGGCGATCGCCCTCGCCTGGCTCCTCGCGGCGATCTTCGCGCCACTCGTGGCCCCGCACGACCCGCTCGCCCAGCTCTACCCGCCCTACCAGGCACCGTCGGGCAGCCACCTCTTCGGGACCGACGAGCTCGGCCGGGACGTGCTCAGCCGGGTGCTCTACGGGTCGCGCATCTCGCTGCCGCTGGCGCTGCTCCTGGTCGCGCTCGCCACGGCCATCGGCAGCGTCCTCGGCGCGATCGCCGGCTACTTCCGCGGCCTCGTGGACGGGCTCGTCATGCGCTCGACCGACCTCGTCTTCGCGTTCCCGGCGATCATCCTCGCGATGGTGGTCACGGCCGTGCTCGGTCGGGGCCTGAGGAACGCCGTGCTGGCGATCGTCGTCGTCGCCTGGCCGGCCTACGCCCGCGTCGTGCGGGGCCTCGTCCTGTCGATCGGCGACTCCGAGTACGTCCAGTCGTCCCGGCTGCTCGGATCCTCGGCGCGCCGTGCCCTCTACAAGGACGTGCTGCCGAACATCGCCGGGCAGGTGCTCGTGCTCGCGACGCTCGATCTCGGCAACGCCATCCTGCTCCTCTCCGGCCTCTCGTTCCTCGGGCTCGGAGCGCAGCCGCCGGACGCGGAGTGGGGCTCGATGGTGGCGACGGGCACGCAGTACTTCCAGTACTGGTGGATGGGGACGTTCCCGGGACTCGCGATCTTCACCGCGGTGCTCGCGTTCAACTTCCTCGGCGACAGCCTCCGCGACGCCTTCGATCCCCAGACCGCCTGGCGAGCCGAGGACGCCCGGACATGAGTGCGCTGCTCGACGTCTCGAGGCTGCGGGTCAGACTGCCCACGGGCGCCGGGTTCGCCACGATCGTGGACGGCGTCGACTACACCGTCGAGCGCGGGGAGGTGTTCGGCGTCGCGGGTGAGAGCGGCAGCGGGAAGACGGTCTCGATGCTCGCGCTGCTCGGGCTGCTGCCGCCCGGCGCCGTCGTGGAAGGAAGCGCCTCCTTCGACGGCCGAGACCTGCTGCGCCTGCCGCGGCGAGACCTGAGGCGTGTGTCCGGACGGGACGTCGGCATGGTGTTCCAGGACCCCCTCACCTCGCTGCATCCGATGCTCTCCGTCGGCCGGCAGCTGACCGAGCACGTCCGCAGGCACCTCGGACTCGACAGGCACCGCGCCGCTCGCCGGGCCGTGGAGCTGCTCGAGCAGGTACGGATCCCCGACCCCGAAGGCGCTCAGCACGCCTTCCCGCACCAGTTCTCGGGAGGGATGCGGCAGCGGATCGCCATCGCGGTCGCACTCGCCTGCGGGCCGAGGCTCCTGATCGCGGACGAGCCGACGACCGCGCTCGACGTGACCGTGCAGGCGGGGATCCTGCGGCTGCTCGACCGGTTGCGTCGGGAGAACGAGCTGTCGGTCGTGCTGATCAGCCACGACCTCGGCGTGCTGTCCTCGATCGCCGACCGCCTCTCGATCTTCTACGCGGGCCGCGTCGTCGAGTCGGGCCGGCGAGAGGGCGTGCTCCAGCGCCCCCGGCATCCGTACACGAGGGCCCTCCTCGACGCGCTGCCGCACCCGGAGGCGGGTGACACGCCGCTGATCGCGATCGCGGGCTCCCCGCCGAGCGTCGGGAGCCGACCGAGCGGCTGCTCGTTCCACCCGCGCTGCCCGTATGCCGTCGCCGTCTGCACGGCGGACGACCCGCCCCTCGTTCCCGTGGACGATCGCCGGCTCGCCTGCCACGTCGACCCGTTCGTCGCGTGACGACCGGCCCGCAGCCCGTGGCCGCGCTCGAGCTGAGAGACCTCGAGGTCGCCTATGAGCACCGTGGCCGCCCGCGCGTCCGCGCGGTCGCCGGGGCCAGCCTGACGGTGGAGCGCGGCCAGATCGTCGGGCTCGTGGGGGAGTCGGGATGCGGCAAGTCGAGCCTCGCGCGCGCGGCCGTCGGCCTCCTCGAGCCCACGGCGGGCTCGGTGCGCTTCGAGGGCGGCGAGGTGACGCCGCTGACCCGGCGGGCACGCTCGCGCGAGCTCGCGCGCCTGCAGATGGTGTTCCAGAATCCGTACTCCTCGCTCAATCCGCGCCGAAAGGTGGGATCGCAGCTCGCGGACGCGCTCACGGTGCTCGCACGAGTGCCGCGCAGCGGGCGGCGAGGACGCCTCGCCGAGCTGCTCGAGCTCGTCGGCCTGCCCGCGACCGCCGCGGGTCGCTATCCGCACGAGTTCAGCGGCGGGCAGCGGCAGCGCATCGCGATCGCGCGCACGCTCGCGGCCGACCCTTCCGTGCTCGTCCTCGACGAGCCGCTCGCCTCGCTCGACGCGTCCGCCCAGGCCCAGATCGCGAATCTCCTCGTCAACCTCTCGCGCGAGCTCGAGCTGAGCCTGCTCCTCATCTCCCACGATCTCGCGATCGTCCGTCACGTCGCCGACACCGTCTGCGTCATGTACCTCGGCGTGATGGTCGAGACGGCGCCGACGCGCCCGCTCTGGGATCTGCCGCTCCATCCGTATACCGAGGCATTGATCGGTGCCGTCCCGCACGCCGACGGCGCGGGCTTTCTCCCGGAGGCTCTGCCGGGCGAGGTGCCGGACCCGGCCCGGCCGCCGAGCGGGTGCCGGTTCCATCCCCGCTGCCCGTACGCGTTCGAGCGCTGTCCGCGCGAGGAGCCCGCCCTCCTTCGCGTCGTCGAGGGGCGGAGCGCGGCCTGCTGGCTCCAGACCCCGGAGGCGCCGCCGGCTCGCCCGGCCGACCAGGCCGGCCGACTCGCCACCGAAGGACGCTTGGAATAAGCTCGCACCCTCGCGACCGAGGAGGATGCAAGTGATCAAGTTCCGGATCGGCCGGGCCGCGCGCGTCGCGCTCGTCCCGGTCATCTCGCTGACGGTCGTGGCCGCCGCCTACGGCGCCACGTCGGCCCACAGCGGTGGCGCGGGTGCCGCCGCGAGCGGGACGCTCGTGATCGACCGCTCGTTCGAGATCAAGACGGCGGACCCGCAGCGTGCGTTCGAGCCGACTGCCGCCATCGTCGATCGCGGCATCTACGACACGCTGCTCACCTACAGGGGCAGCGACGTCGCCCACCCGGTCCCGCTGGTGGCGCAGTCGTACACCGCCTCGAAGGACGCGAGGAGGTTCGTGTTCACGCTGCGCCGTGACGTTCACTTCGCCGACGGGACGCCGCTCACGTCGGCCGACGTGGTGTTCTCGTTTCGCCGCCTCATCAACCTGAAGGGCAACCCGTCCTTCCTGCTCTCCGGCGTGATCGTGGCCGCACGCGGCCGGTACGGCGTCGTGCTCAGCTCGAAGACGCCGAACGCCGCACTGCCCGCGATCCTCGCGAATACCTCTCTCGGGATCGTGAACTCGAAGCTCGTCCGGCAGCACGGAGGCACCGCCGCAGCCAACGCGGCCAAGGCGGACAAGGCGGAGAAGTGGCTCAACTTGCCCGCCTCCGCCGGCGCGGGCAGCGGGCCGTACGTCCTGAGGTCGTACAGCGTGACGTCGCAGATCGTGCTCGCTCCGAACACGCGCTACTGGGGCGCCAAGAAGCCGATCTGGTCGAGCGTCGTGATCCGCAACATGATCGCCGCCACACAGCAGATCAACATCCAGCGCGGCTCGCACGAGGTCGCGATCGACCTGTCCTCGGAGCAGGCTCGGAGCCTGCAGGGCAACAAGAAGCTGAAGGTCGTGCGCACGCCCTCGACGTGGGTCTTCTGGCTGTTCGCGAACAACGACTCCTCCATCTCGACCATCACGCCGAACAAGCACTTCCAGGCCGCGGTGCGCTACGCGCTCGACTACCGCTCGATCGTCGGCGTGGCGGGCCCGGGCGCGATCCAGGCCCCCGGGATCATCCCCAACATGTTCCTCGGCTCCCTGCCTCAGTCGAGCCGGATCAAGCAGAACGTCGCGAAGGCGAAAGCCGAGCTCGCCGCTTCCGGCGCGGCCAACACGAAGATCGCGCTCGAGTTCCCGAGCGACCTGACCATCAACGGCGTGCCGTTCGCGACACTCGCGCAGAAGGTGCAGGCGAACCTGCAGGCAGTCGGCTTCGACATCGAGCTCTCGGGGGCGCCGGTCGGGACGTGGCTGCAGAAGTACCGCGACGGCAAGATGGCGTTCGGGCTCTCGCTCTGGGGCCCGGACTATCCGGACCCGGCCGACTACCTGGCCTTCCTGCCGGGCGAGCTCGTGGGCGTTCGCGCCGGCTGGCCGAAGGGCTCCGATCGGGCGCTCGAGGCGCTCGGGGCGAAGGTGCGCGTGACGACCGACCCCAAGACGCGGACGTCGCTCTACCGTCAGATCCAGCGGAGGCTGAACGCGAGCGGCCCGTTCTTCCCGCTCATCCAGCCGACGCAGGTGTTCGTCGCGACCGCCGACCTGCGGAACGCGGTCTTCAACCCCGTCTACCAGATCGACGTCACGCAGGCAGCGCCGAGATAGCGGCTAGGTACTGACGAGGTCCGGCGGGTGCGAGCCGAGCTTGCGCCCGCCGGCCTCCTCGCAGACGACGACGTCCTCGATGCGGAGGCTGAAGCGGCCGGGGACGATGATCGACGGCTCGTCCGTGAACGTCGTTCCCGACTCGAGCGGCGTCTCGTCCTCGGCCGAGATGAACGGCTTCTCGTGCACGTCCAGGCCGATCCCGTGGCCCATGCGGTGGCGGAAGTGCTCGCCGAGCCCGGCCTCCTCGATCGGCGCCCTGCACGCGGCGTTCACCGCCGCCGCGGGCACGCCCGCGCGCGCAGCAGCGCGACCGGCCTCCTGCGCGGCGAGCAGCACCTCGTACGCCTCGCGGTACTCGTTCGGCGGGTCGCCGCAGTAGACGGTGCGACCGAAGTCGGAGCAGTAGCCGTCGACGACGGCGCCGAAGTCGAACATGACCGAGGTGCCCTCGCCGATCGGCTCTCGCGCAGTCGCGGTGCCCGAGTCGAGCTCCTCGGGCCCGAGGCCGGTGAAGATGTGCGTCGCGAAGGACGGCGTGCGTGAGCCGCGCGCGCGCAGCTCGTGCTCCACCTCCTCCAGCAGGTCGAGCATCGACACGCCCGGCACGACCTTCGGCGCCACGGCTCCCATCGTCTGCTCGGCGACGCCCACGGCCCGGCTCATGGTCTCGAGCTCGGCCTCGCTCTTCACACGGCGAAGCTCGTTCACGAGCGACGAGCCGGTACGAAGCCTGTCGAAGCCGAGGATCCGGCCCAGGTGGAGCACCGCCTCCGCCCAGACGCGGTTTCCGACCGCAACCGTCGCAGACGGGCCGAGGCCCCGGACGACACGCTCGAAGACCGCAGGGCCGTCGTCGGTCTCGGCGACGACGACGAGCTCGCCGGGGGGCTCGAGCTCCGCCAGCTCGAATGCTGCCACCATCCGGGGCAGCACGAGCACCGGCTCGGCATCGGGACGAAAGAAGGCGCCCGCGACCCAGCCGTGCGCGTAGGAGCTCTGGCCGAAGTTGGGCACTCCCCGGTCCGCGCCCGTCAGGTACTCGAGGTCGGCGGAGGGAGCGAGGAAGAGGAGATCGATGCTCTCCTCCTGCATCCGCAGCGCCAGGCGCCGCCGACGGTCCGCGTAGTCGAGCACCGCCGTCCAGTCTAGGCCTTGGGTGCGGGTGGCTATGCGCCCGCGAGCCTGACGAAGAGTCCGGCGGCAGCCTTCTCGCCGATCGCGCGCTCGTCGCCGTTCAGCCGCACGGTGACCTGCCCGGCCGCGGGCGCCGTGCCCTGCACCTCGAGCTCCCGCCCGGGCACGAGGCCCTGGTCGTAGAACCAGTGCAG
>JBBSIG010000159.1:0-6146 GCA_038232215.1 Gaiellales bacterium
CAGCCAAGCAGGAGTATTTCTCTCCGGCTGACGTCGAGCGCATCGTTCGTGATGCCCCCCTCGATTCCCAGTTCGTCGCCGATGTCGAGACCCTCGCCGGCGCGACGATCGACGAGCTCTAATCTGACCGGCATCCTCGACACATCGGTGTTCGTGGCCGCGAGTCGTCGGTGCGCGCCCAGCGCATGCGGACCCTGACCGAGGTCGAGACGCTCGCGCCGCTGCCGGTGGACGACGATGTCGCCCGCGAGTTCGCAGAGGTCGTGGCGGAGGCTCGACGACAGCTCGCCGGCCGAAGTTTCTCGACTCCCTGATCGCAGCGACCGCGCGCGCTCTCGACGTGCCGGTCTATACCCAGGATGCCGACTTCGACGAGATCCCCGGTGTGAAGGTCGTACGCGTGTAGGTCGTCCGGGACCGGGATGCATGCTTGCTCGTGGCGAAGTGGTCTCGTACTGACGTGACCTGAACGCCGTCGCGATCGGTCGAACGCGCGACGCTCGGTCCGCTCAGCCCCAGAAAATCCCGGTGGGATCGGCGTCGATCTCGGCCAGCAGAGGATCGACGCTCGCGCTCGGCGTGATGTCGTCGTACGGCACCAGCGCTCGTTGCGGTCACAGCAGTAGAGGGACCAGCGGCTAGACGACCGGTCGTAGCGGAGCTGTGCCACCTTCATACGTGTCCACTCGGGGCCCATCAGCTCCGGGTTTCCAAGGGGCCCGGCGATCGAAGATCGTGATCGCGTTGCCTCGGCGCGAGCACTCGAGGCGAACCTCGTCATGCAACTCCGGAGGCACGCGCGACTCGCAGAAGACCTCGACCGCCGAGAGCGCGACTTCACGAGCATCGGGCGCCACCCCACCTGGGCAGGCTACTCCGCCCGGATCGTTCACGCGGACGCCCCGACCGCATGGGGCACGCGGGCGTTCCGCGCGTCGCCGACCGCTAGCCGGTGTTGCGGAGGGCGGCGGCGATACCCGCGATGGAGCGCAGCAGCGGCCGCGTCGCCTCCGACTCGCCGCCCCGGTGACGGTGGAGGAGCTCGATCTGGAGCGCGTTCATGGGGTCGACGTAGGGGTTCCGCAGCGCGATCGAGTGCTGCACCTGCGGATGCCGGTCGAGCAGGCGCTTCGCTCCGACGATCTCGAGCACGGCCGCGACCGTGCGCTCGTGCTCGGCCTCGAGCACCGCCCAGAAGCGCTCCGGCTCGACCTCTGGCGGGCAGAGCTCGAGGTACGAGCGCGCGATCCGGATGCTCGACTTCGCGAGCGTCATCTCGAGGTTCTCGACGAGCGCGCGAAAGAAGGGCCAGTCGCGGTAGAGCCGGCGGAGCTCCCGCACGTCGGCGCCCGCGAGGGCAGTGCCGGCGCCGTACCAGGCCGGGAGCAGGCAGCGGTTCTGCGTCCACGCGAAGACCCACGGAATCGCCCGCAGCGCGCGTAGCGCGTCCTGCCCGGACGACTCCGGCCGCAGCACCGGGCGAGAGCCGATCTCGAGCAACGCGAGCTCGTCCACGGGCGTGAAGGCGCGAAAGAAGCGCGGGAACAGCGGCTCCTCCCAGACGAGCGACCGGTACGCCTGGTACGCGGCCGCGGAGAGCGAGTGCATGGTCTCGCGCGCGCCCTCCGGCGCCTCGCCGCCGAGGACGCTCGGGGTTGCAGTCAGCAGCGTCGCCGCCAGTGCCGCCTCGAGGTTCTGCCGCGCCAGCCCCGGCAGCCCGTACTTGAAGGAGATCGTCTCGCCCTGCTCGGTCAGCTTGAGCCGCCCCTCGACGGCGTGTGCCGGCTGGGCGAGGATGGCCGCGTACGTCGGGCCGCCGCCTCGCCCCGCGCTGCCGCCGCGGCCGTGGAAGACGGTCAGCTCGGCGCCGCGCTCGCCCGCGAGCACGGCCAGCCGCTCCTGGCAGCGGAAGACCTCCCACTGAGCGGTCAGATAGCCCCCGTCCTTGCCCGAGTCGGAGTAGCCGACCATCACCTCGAGCCGCTCGCGCGGCCTGCGGTCGAGCAGCTCGGCTACGAGCTCGGGCCCGTCGCGCAAGTCGTCGATCGTCTCGAGCAGCGGCACCGCCTGCACGTCGAGACCGGCCTCGGCGGCGAGCGCCTCTGCGGCTTCGATCTCGGCGGCCGAGCTCGTCATCGAGACGATCAGCGTCCCCACCGCGCGCCTGCCGTGCAGAGCCTGCGCGCGGGCGGCCGTGGCCAGCGTGGCGCGGACACGCTCGTCCGGCTCCCGCACCGCACTCGCATGCAGCCGCAACTCGAGCTCCCAGACGTGCAGGCCGAAGATCTCGACCCGCCGTCGCAGCGCCGCGAGCCCGCCCTCCGCGACCCGCACAGCTCCGGCCGCACGCAAGGTCTCGTCGAGGAGGGCCAGCTCGCGCTCGAGCTCGTCCGACTCGATCTCGTCGTCGCGCAGGCGGTTCCAGAGCCACGTCAACCGCCGTCGGAACGGCTCCTCCTCGTTGAGCCCCGGGGGGAGGGGCACCTCGCCGACCGCCGGATCTACCCGCGCCACGCGCGTCGAGATCCCCCACGCGACTGCTAGGGCGCGGATCTCGGCAGCGAGCAGGTCGCGCGCGAGCAGGCGGGCCCGCCCGAGCGCCTCTTCCACCGTGTCCGGCCCCGCGTGCGGGTTGCCGTCGAGATCGCCGCCGATCCAGGTGCCGAACCGCAGCGCGGCCGGCGCGCCGGGAATACGGCGCCGGAGCTCGCCGACCAGATCCGGTGCGGCGTCCCAGAGGCTCTGCTCCACGAACCAGAGGCCCTGCCGGATCTCGTCGACGACGCGCGGCCGGCGCGAGCGCACCTCGTCGGTCAGCCAGAGGAGCATCACCTCCTCGCCGAGTCGCTCCTCGAGATCGGCGCCGTCGTCTCCTTCTGCGAGCAGCGCCGCGATCCGCCGATGCGCCGCGAGCGTCGTACGGCGCGCCGCCTCGGTCGGGTGCGCCGTCAGGACGAGCTCCACCGAGACCCGCGCCGCCGCCTCGGCCGGATCGACGCCCGCCGCCCGGAGGCGCTCGATCGCGTCGGCGAGCGACTCGCGCGGCGTGCGCCCTTCCCGAGCGTACTCGCCGCGCCGCCGGCGCCGGTGGTGCTGCTCGGCGATGTTCGCGAGCTGGAAGTAGAGCCCGAACGCGCGCAGGACGAGCGCCCCGCGCTCGAGCGGCAGCGCGCGTACGCGCTCGCGGAGCTCGACCTCGGCCTCGCCACGGCCCTCCCGACCCGCGCGCGCCAGCGCCCGGATGCGCTCCACCTCCTCCAGGAGCCAGACTCCCTCCTGCTCGACGAGCACGCGCCCGAGCAGGTCGCCGAGCAGGCGCACGTTCGCCCGAAGCGGCTCGTCCGCCACCCGGCGAACGCTACCGGCGCCCTGTGCCGTACTCCTATTGCCGAGAAGGGATTCGGTGCTGTGAATGCGATTCGGGGATCTTTCAAACGGCGAGCGCTGCCTCCCTCTACGAGACGACGAGGCTAGAGATCATCCGCACGTCGGGCACACGGCGCCGCACCTCGGGAAACGACGCAGCAAGCCGGCACGGACGTCAAGATGACGTCTCGGGTCATCCGCAAGCTAGAGGCCAAGGGACTGCTGCAACGAGACGTCGACCTCACCGAAGCCGAGCTCGCCGGGTGCGGCTCGCGCCTGACGGCCTCGAGCTCGTCGGTCGGGCGATCGCAGCGGTCGAGCACGTCGACGCCGAGCTCTTCGGGCCCGAGGCGGCCGGGATCACCCGATGCTCCAGCGCCTGATCGGCCTCGCCGGGGATCGCAGCGACCGACCGGCCCGGCTCGGATAGATGCTCGACGTCCGGTTGTTCACCGACCCGGCGTGCCCCTTTGCCTTCTCGGCCGAGCCGATCCGCCAACGCCTGCGTTGGCACTATGGCGACGGGCTGCGCTGGACGGTGACCATGATCGTGTTGACGCGCGAGCCGGGCGAGGCCGAGCGCCTGGCCGAGGGCGCGCCCGGGCTGCAGCGGCGCTTCGGCATGCCGATCGACCCGCGGCCCTACGCGCGGCCGGCGTCGTCGGAGTCGGCGTACCGCGCGGTGGTCGCCGCTCGCCTGTACGCGCCCGAACGCACGCAGGCGCTGCTGCGTCGTCTACGCGTACGCGTGATGCAAGCCGGCCTGCTCGACGACCCTGAGCTCATCGACGGCGCCGCAGCGGACGCCGGGCTCGACCCCGCCACCCTGGCCACCTGGTGTGCAAGCGTCGAGGTCGCCGCGGCGCTGGAGGCCGACGCGGCCGCAGCGCGCGACCCCTCACCCGCCGCTCGCGCCCTTGACCACAAGCTCGGCGGCCCCCGTGAGCGACGTCGCTACACCGCGCCCAGCTACGTGCTCGACGGCGTCGCCGTCCCCGGCTTCAACCCCATCGAGGCGTACGAGACGGCGATCGCCAACCGCGCTCCCGACCTGCCGCGCCGACCCAAACCAGAGTCCGTGCACGAGCTGCTCGCCTGGGCCGACGAGCCGCTGGCCACCGCCGAAGTCGCGCTCGTCATGCAAGTCGACCTCGAGGAGGCGCGGCGAGCCTTGAGCACGGCCGCCGCGCGCTTCGAGCCGGCCGGTGCCGACGGTTACTGGACGCCAGAGTGCGCATCGTGATCGCCGCGCCGGCACGGCGGCCGCTCCCCTAGCCCACAACGTTAGGGACGGGACGTGACCCGGCGCTCGGCACCGGAAGCAGGAAATCGAGCGCCTCGCTCGAAGTATCGGAACGATGATCCGGAGTCGCAGTCCCGGGCCTCAGCTGCGCAGACGGCCTCCAAGGGTCGCTACGGTAACTGCATGCTAGGACGCTGCACGCTCGTGGCGAGCCTTGCGCTGGCGCTCGTCTTCGCGTCCCGCTCCGAGGCGGCTAGGCCCGTCTTCTTCTCGGCGCCTGCGACTCGCGTCGTCGCGGTGGACAGCTCGCAGGCGCCGGCACCACCGGCGGTGCCTCACGTCGGGCACCGGCTCTGGGGGGACAATGGCGGCGTCACCTGCGACCCCTCCTGCGACCCGCGCAGCCCGGATGCCGCCCAAAAACCGGGGCAGACCTTTCTCGGTGGGCAAGGCCCGGTCGGACAGACCTACGAGTTCTACCGCCGCACGCAGGCCGGCTACGTGCTCGTCAGACCTCGCTCGCCCGACAACACCTACGTCGTTCAGCCGGCCGACGCCGGGTCTCAGATCCTGCTCAAGGTCTACGCGACGAACTTCGACTGCGCGTACCCGCGTAGCGACGGCTACCAGGAGTGCCGCTACTCGACGACCTCCGCAGACGCCCCCCTGACGCCCCTCGTCGACTCGGCGCCCGTCCCGACAGCCCCGGCGGCGGCTCCATCGGCACCACCGCCTGCGTCGCCCGGCGGCGTGGGCTCGATCCCGGCCAGCGAGGTGACCGACAAGCTCGTGATCTCGGCTCCGACCGTCACTAGCTGTGGGCATCGGATCGCCTTTCGGATCGCGGACGCGCGCGGGCGGCCGGTTCGTGATGCGGTCGTGCGAATCAGCGATCGAGCTCGCGCCCTCCGACCGCAGACCAGGGCGACAGACATCGGCGGCTCGGCGAGCTTCATGGTCGCAGCACGCAAGGCTCGCACGTTCCTGCTGGTCGTCCTGGCAGCACCGCCTGCCGGCAGTCCGGCCCCCTGGGTCGCGGCACTGCGCAGGGTCTCGGTCGCATACAGGGTGAGCTGCCGGTCGTGACCGCCGCTTTCCGCGTGGCTCGACAACCGCTCTTCGTCAGCTCTTGACCTGCACCACGTCGTACGCCGCGTTCGTACCGCTGGCCGTGCCGAAGCGGGCGTTGACGACGTACAGCCGACTGCCCAGACGGTCGATCGACGTGGGTACGTCGAAGTCCGCGTCCGTGAGCGTGCGTGAGACGGTCCCGCTCGTGAGGTTTCCCACGAGCTGCACGACTGCGATCCTGTTGTCGCGGTTCTGCACGACGTAGAGCACCTTGCCGCGCAGCAGGATGCCGTCGCCGTTCACCAGGGCGACGCCGCCAAGGTCCACTGCCTTGGCTGTTCCGGTCCTCGGGTCGATCGCGAAGAGCTTGCCGGTCGCGCTCTGGACGGCCAGCAGCGTCTTCCCGTTCGCGGCGGCCTCGATTCCGTTCAGGTTGAACCCCGATACGAGCTGGAAGTCACCGCTC
>JBBSIG010000160.1:0-6106 GCA_038232215.1 Gaiellales bacterium
GCGCGCTGAGCGAGCTGCCCGTCACGCTTCCGACGAGGCTCGGCGATCCGGAAGGTCACACGAGCCCGGAGGAGCTGATCGCCGCCGCGCACGCGGCGTGCTTCGCGATGGCGCTCTCGAACGAGCTCAGCCAGGCGGGCAAGGTGCCGGAGCAGCTCCACGTCACCTCGACCACGACGCTCGAGGAGGTCGACGGCTCCCACCGGATCACGGCGATGGACGTCGACGTCCGCGGCAAGGTGGCCGGTCTCGACGATGCTGAGTTCACGCGCTTCGCCGGCCAGGCGGACGCGGGCTGCCCTGTCTCGAACCTCCTGCGCGCGTCCGGCGAGGTGCGCGTGCAGAGCCGGCTCGGCTGAGCCCCTGCTCGTGGCCGCGATCGACGAGCTGGTCGAGGAGCTCGAGCGCTCGTACCACGAGACGCGCGAGCGCATGAGCGACCCCTCGGTCTACAACGACCACCACGTGGCCGCAGACGTCGGGCGCAGGCTCAAGGAGCTCGAGGGCCGGTACCGCCTCGCGCAGGAGTGGCGCCAGATTCGCGCCGACGTCGAGGCGGCCCGGGAAGATCCCGAGCTGAGCGGACTCGTCGCGGAGAACGAGCGGGAGGCCGAGCGGATCGAGGAGGAGCTGCTGCTTGCGCTCGTGGAGACGGATCCCGCCGACCGCAAGGACGTGATCGTCGAGATCCGCCAGGGCGTGGGCGGCGACGAGGCCGGGCTCTGGGCCGCCGATCTCTTCCGCATGCTCGCTCGCTACGCGGAGCGGCGGGGATTCCAGCCCGAGCAGCTGACCGCCAGCCCGAGCGAGCCGGGTGGGTTCAAGGAGGTGGTCTTCGGCGTGAAGGGCGACGGCGCCTACGGCGTCTTCAAGTGGGAGGGGGGGACGCACCGCGTGCAGCGCGTGCCCGAGACCGAGTCGCAGGGGCGGATCCACACGTCGACGGCGACCGTGGCCGTGATGCCGGAGGCCGAGGAGGTGGAGGTGGAGCTCGATTCGAACGACCTCAAGATCGACGTGTACCGCTCGACCGGCCCCGGAGGACAGAGCGTGAACACGACCGACTCGGCCGTCCGCATCACGCACGTGCCGAGCGGGCTCGTCGTCGCGATGCAGGACGAGAAATCTCAGCTCCAGAACAAGGCGAAGGCGCTCCGGGTCCTGCGCGCCCGGCTGTACGAGCGGGAGCGCGAGCGGCAGCAGGCGGCGCTGTCGGCGACGAGGCGCTCGCAGATCGGGTCGGGCGAGCGGGCGGAGAAGATCCGCACGTACAACTATCCCGAGAACCGGGTCACGGACCATCGCATCAAGCTCACCGCGCACCGGCTCGACTCGATCCTCCGCGGCGAGCTCGACGAGTTCACCGACGCGCTGAGCGCCGAGGAGCGCCGCCGCGCACTCGACGGTTGACGGTCCGCGAAGTCCTCACCCATGCGACCGAGTATCTCGGCGAGAAGGGCGTCGAGTCGCCCCGTCTCGACGCCGAGCTCCTGCTCGGCCGCGCGCTCGGGCTGTCGCGGATCGCGCTCTACACGGAGCACGACCGGCCGCTGACCGGGCCGGAGCTCGCGGAGAGCCGGGCGCTCGTGCGCCGACGGGGAGGACGCGAGCCGCTCGCCTACGTCCTCGGCGAGTGGGGCTTCCGGCGGCTGACGCTGAAGACCGACGCCCGCGCGCTCGTGCCGCGCCCCGAGACCGAGGCCGTCGTCGAGCGCTGCCTGGAGCTCCTGCGCGGGCTCGCCGAGCCGGAGGTGCTGGACGTCGGCACGGGCTCGGGCGCGATCGCGCTCGCGATCGCCGACGAGCATCCCGGCGCGCGTGTGACCGCGCTCGACAACTCGGCGGACGCGCTGGCGCTCGCCCGCGAGAACCTCGCGACGACCGGGCTCGGCGAGCGGGTGCGCCTCGTCGAGCACGACCTCCGCTCGGGTCTCGGCCACGACCGCTTCGACCTCGTCGTCTCGAACCCGCCCTACGTCTCCGCCGAGGAGCTGGAGACGCTCGAGAGCGAGGTGCGCGAGTGGGAGCCGCGGGGGGCGCTCGTGGAGGAGGGCCACACCGAAGCGGTCGCGCGCGCCGCCCGCGCGACCCTGCGCCCGGGGGGCTCGCTCGTGCTCGAGATCGCCACTCCGCGCGCGGAGGCCGTCTCGCTCTCGCTCCGGGAGCTCGGATACACCGACGTCAGGATCTCGCCGGACCTGACGGGCCGGGACAGGGTGGTCGAGGGAAGGCGCTTCCGACCGTGAGCGAGCACGTGATCGCTGCCCTCTCCGCCGGACGGCCAGTGCTCCTGCCCACCGACACGGTCTACGGGCTCTGCGCGAGCCCATACTCCGAGGCGGCGGCTCGTCGCGTGTACCGGCTGAAGGGTCGCTCCGACGAGCAGCCGACAGCGCTCCTCGCCGCCGACCTCGACTTCCTGCTCGAGTGCGTTCCGGAGCTCCGAGGGCGCGCCGGCACGATGGCTCGCGCTCTTCTGCCCGGGCCGTACACGCTCGTCCTGCCGAATCCGGCCAGGCGCTACCGCTGGCTCACCGGCCGGACGCCCGAGGCGATCGGCGTCCGGGTGCCCGTGCTCACCGGCGAGGCCCGCGCGGTGCTCGGGCGCGTGGGCTGCGTGCTCGCGACGAGCGCGAACCTGCCGGGTGGCCCCGATCCCCGCCGCCTCGAGGACGTTCCCGACGAGCTTCGCAGTGGCTGCGCGGCGGAGCTCGACGGCGGGGAGCTGCCCGGTACCCCCTCGACCGTGCTCGACCTGACCGGGCCCGAGCCGAGGGTCGTGCGCGAGGGCGCCGCTCCCGCGGCGGCCGCGCTCGAGCGGCTCCGCGCGGGCCTCTAGCCGCCCGGCCGAGACTGCTGGCAAGGGCCGGGCCAGTATCCTCCTCGTCGTCCCACGAGAGGAGCTTCGTCGATGGCCGTCGCGCAGGAAACGTTTCAACAGCTCACAGCCGCGGGCCTCGCCGAGATCGACCCCGAGGTCACCACCCTGCTCGGCCGGGAGCTCGAGCGTCAGCGCGGCCAGATCGAGCTGATCGCCTCCGAGAACTTCACCTGGCCGAGCGTGCTCGAGGCGGTCGGGAGCGTGCCGACGAACAAGTATGCGGAGGGCTACCCGGGCAAGCGTTACTACGGCGGCTGCGAGGTCGTCGACGAGATCGAGCAGCTCGCGATCGACCGGGCGACAGACCTCTTCGGCGCCGAGCACGCGAACGTGCAGCCCCACGCCGGCGCGCAGGCGAACACCGCCGTCTACCTGGCCTGCCTGGAGCACGGCGACACGATCCTCTCGCTCAGCCTCGCCCACGGCGGCCACCTCTCGCACGGCCTCAAGGTCAACATCTCCGGCCGCCTGTACACGATCGTCCACTACGGCGTCAGCCGCGAGACGAACATCGTGGACTACGACGAGGTGCGGAAGCTCGCGCGGGAGACGAGGCCGAGACTGATCATCTGCGGCGGCTCGGCGTATCCGCGCACGGTCGAGACCCGGCGCTTCCGCGAGATCGCCGACGAGGTCGGCGCGCTCCTGATGTGCGACATGGCCCACTTCTCGGGCCTCGTCGCGGCTGGCCTGCATCCGGATCCCGTCCCGGACTGCGACTTCGTCACCTCGACGACGCACAAGACGCTCGCCGGCCCGCGCGCCGGGTTCGTGCTCTGCCGGGCCGAGCACGCGCAGTCGCTCGACCGGGCGGTGTTCCCCGGGCTGCAGGGGGGGCCGCTGATGCACGCGATCGCCGCGAAGGCGACCTGCTTCGGAATCGCGGCGACCCCGGCCTTCCGCGAGTACCAGACCCAGGTTCGCCGCAACGCCGACACGCTCGCCGAGACCTTGCAGGACGGCGGCCTCGACGTGCTCACGGGCGGGACGGACACGCATCTCCTCCAGCTCGACCTGCGCTCGACGGAGTGGACGGGCAAGGACGCCGAGGAGCGGCTCGCGGAGGTGAAGCTGACCGTCAACCGGAACACGGTCCCGTTCGACGAGCGGCCGCCCACGGTCGCCTCGGGCGTTCGGATCGGGACGCCGGCGGCGACGATGCGGGGCTTCGACGAGGAGGACTTCGCCGAGGTGGGACGCATCATCGTGGAGGCGCTCGACGACGCTCCGAGTCTTGCCGAGCTCGTCGCCCGCGCGGATGCACTCTGCGCGCGGCGCCCGCTCTATCCGGGCTTCCGCGGCGCGACCACGTACGTCGCGTGACCGCCGACGCCGAGACGCTGACCCGGGGCCGTGTCGTCGAGGTCACCCATCCGCTCGTCCAGCACAAGCTCTCCTACCTGCGCGACCGCGACACGCAGACGGTCCACTTCCGCAAGCTCGTCAACGAGTTGACCACGCTGCTCACGTACGAGGCGACGAAGGACTTCCCGACCGAGACGGTCACCATCGAGACGCCGCTCGAGGAGACCGTGGTCAACCGGATCTCCGGCAAGAAGGTGGCCGTGTGCCCGGTCCTCCGCGCCGGCATGGGGATGCTCGACGGCGTGCTCTCGCTCGTGTCCGGCGCGCGCGTCGGGTTCATCGGCCTCTATCGGGACGAGGAGACGCTGGAGGCGGTTGAGTACTTCGTGAAGCTCCCCACCGACCTCGACCAGCGCGATGCGATCATCCTCGACCCGATGCTCGCAACGGGGAACTCGAGCTCGGCGGCGGTCGCGACGGTGAAAGCCGCCGGAGCGCGCTCGGTGATCCTCGTCTGCCTCGTGGCGGCGCCCGAGGGGATCGCTCACCTGCACGACGGGCACCCGGACGTGCAGATCGTGTGCGCGGCGATCGACCGCGGGCTGAACGAGAAGGGATTCATCGTGCCGGGCCTCGGCGACGCAGGCGACCGCCTCTACGGCACGAAGTAGCCGAGCGCGGTGCTCCGGACGATCGCCGACCACCTGCAGGTGCTCTACGGGGCCGCCGTCGCGCTCCTGATCGTCGTTCTGCTCACGCCTGCCGTGGGGGGGATGGCCCGCATGCTCGGAGCCGTCGACCGGCCGGAGGGGCGGCGGCTGAACGTGAACCCGATCCCGCGGCTCGGGGGGATCGCGCTCTTCCTCGGCATCTTCGTGCCGGCGCTCGCCTTCCTGCACCTGGGCCGGGAGACGCGCGGCCTGCTGATCGGCGCGGCCGTGGCCACGACCGTCGGCGCGATCGACGACTTCCGCGGGCTGCGCTGGTGGGAGAAGCTCGGCGGGCAGGTGGTGGCCGCGACCATCCCCACCTTCTTCGGCCTCGGCGTCGATCGCTTCACCTTCCCGCTGGTCGGGATCCACACGCTGCCGCACTGGGTCGGCGCGCTGCTCACGATCGTCTGGATCGTCGCGATCATGAACATGGTCAACTTCCTCGACGGGCTCGACGGGCTCGCCGCCGGGGTCTGCGCGATCTCGGCGTTCACGTTCTGCGTGATCGCCCTCTCGCTCGCACGGCCCGATCCGGCGATCATGGCCGCGATCGTCTTCGGCGCCGCGGTCGGCTTCCTGCGCCACAACTTCTATCCTGCCCGGATCTTCATGGGCGACTCGGGCGCGCTCCTGCTCGGCTTCGTGCTGGCCGCACTCTCGATCCAGGGGCTCTTGAAGACCGCGTCGATCGTCGCGCTCTTCTTCCCGCTCGTCGTGCTCGCGGTGCCGATCATCGACACCTCCTTCGTGGTCGCGAAGCGGCTCAAGTACCGGCAGCCGATCTACCGCGCGGACCGGACGCACCTGCACCACCGCTTCGTCAACATCGGCTTCTCGCAGCGCCGGGCGGCGATGTACCTCTACGGCTGGTGCGTGACGCTCGCCGCCGCCGCGCTCGCGACCCGCTTCCTCCGCTTCCACGAGCACGGCGTGTGGCACCCCTGGAGGGCCGTGGGCGCGGCGGCGATCGGCGCGGTGGCCGTGGCCGCCTCCGTCTACATGGTCTACCTGCTCGAGATCGTCAAGCTCGCGAATCCGCGCGTCCGGCGGCGGGAAGCGGAGGAGCGCGAGCGCCGGACCGCCTGAGCGCGGCGCCCGGCGAGACCTCCGCCGGCCCTGGCCCGGTGTGAACAAAGTCCCGCAAATCCGCTCTAGCGAGCGGAATCCGGCTGTCACAAGCTCTGATATTCTCGCGGTGCATGCAGCC
>JBBSIG010000161.1:0-6104 GCA_038232215.1 Gaiellales bacterium
AGCGCGGCCCAGAAGCGAACGAGCGTCGAGCAGACCACGAGCGCGGTGAGGGCCGCGGCCGCGAGCCAGCGGGGCGTTCCGGCGCGGCTCATCGACCGGGATTCTCTCAGCAGGTACCGGCTGTATCCTCGATCGCTCCCTCACGGTGTCCCAGTCCGAGGAGAACGATGCCCGGCCGACTCTCACTCCTACCGGTGCTCGGCGCCGCCTTTTTCCTGGCCTCGGCGCCGGTCGTCGCGCAGACGCTGAAGACGATCCGCGGCACGCCGCGTAACGACACGCTCGTCGGCACGCCCGCGAAGGACACGATCAGCGCTCTCGCCGGCGACGACGCCGTCTCCGCCCGTGCTGGCGCGGACACCGTCTCCGGCGGCCCCGGCCGTGACACGCTCGACGGCGGCGATGGAGTAGATCGGCTGCTCGGGGACACGGGCGACGACGTCCTCCGGGGCGGGACCGGTGCCGACACCCTGCTCGGCGGCTCAGGCGACGACGAGCTCCGCGGCGGCGGTGGCGACGACGCGCTCTTCGGCGAGGTAGGCGACGACAAGCTCGTGGGCGAGGGCCTCGGCCTGCACAAGCTCGACGGCGGCCCGGGCCGCGACACCTTCGAGCTGGCAGGAGGCGTGAACCAGGTGTTCTCCGCCGACGGCGAGAAGGACGAGATCGTCTGCGGGCCCGGCTTCGACGCCCTCTTCGTGGACGAGGTCGACGATCCGGCCGCACTCCGCGCGGCGCCCGGGTGCGACCTCGTCCAAGTGCACTGAGCGCGCCCCCGCCCGCAGCAACGGCAGTGGCCCCGGGAGGAGTCGAACCTCCGCACGCGGATTCGAAGTCCGCCGCTCTATCCGCTGAGCTACGGGGCCTAAGCCCGGAAAAGTGCTCCGCACTTTTCCGGGGTAAAGGTTAGTGACATCCGGAAAAGTGCTCCGCACTTCTCCGGAGTGGGCTAGTGGCTTCGCTTCGCTCGCCAGACTGCAAGAAGCGTGACCCCTGCGATGTGCTTCCCTTCGCTATGACGCCCTGGGGGACTCGATCGACACCTGCGGGAGCCAGCCGAGCCACTTGGGCAGGTACCAGTTGCAGTCGCCGAGCAGCTTCATGCTCGCCGGCACGAGCACCGAGCGCACGATCGTCGCGTCGATCAAGAGGGCGACGGCGACGCCGAACCCCATCTGCTGGAACGGCACCAGGTCGCCGGCCGCGAAACCGGCGAAGACCGCGACGATGATCAGTGCCGCGCCCGTGATGAGCCGGGCCGTCGAGCCGATCCCGTGCGCGATCGCCGCGACGTTGTCGCCGGTCTCCGTGAAGCGCTCGCGAATCCGGCTCAGCAGGAACACCTGGTAGTCCATCGAGAGCCCGAAGAGCACCGAGAAGAGAAAAAGCGGCACCCACGCCTCCACGGTCTCGGCCTGGCTAAGTCCCAGTAACCCGTTGCCGATCCCCTTCTGGAACACGAGCACGATCAGGCCGTAGGCCGCGCCCACGGAGAGCAGGTTCAGCAGGATCGCCTCGAGCGCGACGACGAGCGAGCGGAAGACGATCGTGAGCAGCACGAAGCTCAGCCCGAGGACGAAGGCGAAGACGATCGGCAGCCAGTGACCGAGCACGCTCGAGTAGTCGACGTCCTCGGCCCTATCTCCGCCGACCAGGACCTCGGCGTCGACGCCCGAGAAGGCCCGCGGGATCTCGTCACGACGGAGCGCCTTCACGGCGCTCGCCGCGGCCTCGCTGTCCGGGTCGCCCGCGAGCGGGACGGAGAGGACGGCCACGTGTTTCCCCGGATCGGCCTGGAGCGACGTTCGCCCGAACCTCGAGCTCTGCTCGAGTTGGGTGCGCAGGCGTGCGATCGCACTCTGCACGGAGGGGAGCCGACGTCCCCGTCGATCACGATCTGCGTGGGCGACGTCGCGCCGGCGGGGAAGTCCCGCGCGAGCGCCAGGTACCCGCGCTTCGAGACGAACCGGTCGGGCAGCGTGCTCACTCCCGCAGAGCCGGTCTCGAGGTCGAGCACCGGCACAGCCGCTGCGAGGAGAAGCCCGACGGCGAGCGTCAGGGTCAGTGCCGGCCGGCGCATCACGCCTCGGACGACCGCGGTCCAGAAGCCTGCCTCGTCCCGGGCCCCGGGCGCCGAGCCTCGACCGACGAACGGCAACCGCAGCGCGTTCACGCGGTCTCCGAGCAGGCTGAGGAGCGCCGGCAGCAGCGTGAGGGCGGCAGCCACCGAGCTGATGCCGGCGAGCACCGCTCCGGCGGCCAGGCTGCGCATGATCGTGTCCTGCACGAGCAGCAGGCCGCAGAGCGCGACGATGAAGGCGATCCCGCTGAAGAGCACGGCCTCAGATCGTGCTGCGAGACCTCGTTGAAGTCGCGATCGAGTGTGAAGCTGCCGGTGACGGCGGCCGAGAAGCGCGAATCGCGGTCGGCCTCTCGCACGAGCGCGACCACCTTCTCGATGCCCTCGTCGCCGTTTGGCCCCAGCACGATCGGGACGATCGTCGCGTGCCGGTCGCCCGAGACGAGCGAGGGATCACGGGTCTCGTACCAGGACCTTGCGCTCGCAACGGCGCCTGACGCCCTGCCCGCCGCGAAGAGCCCGCGCACGAAATCGCGGAAGGCGGGCTCGTCGACGGTCAGCGAGCCCGAGCGCACGATCACGATCTCGTCGACCGGCTTCGGATTGACGAGCCGCCGCTCGAACACGAGGGCGTCGGCGCGCTTGGACTCCGTGCTCGCCGTCACCGCGTCGTCGCTCGTGAGCGCGCCTCCGAGCAGGCCCGCGATGGCGCCCACTGCGAGGATCAGGGTCGCGAGCCAGAGACCGAGGACGAGCCGAGGGCGCCGGCTACTCCAGCGCGCGAGGCCCGCCGGCGACAGGATCATGGCGGATCCTAGAGCTTGCTCGGCGCTCGGTATCCTGTCGCATGCGCGGTGGCCGTAGCTCAATTGGTAGAGCCCCGGGTTGTGGTCCCGGTGGTTGTGGGTTCGAGTCCCATCGGTCACCCTTCGAGGATCAGAGCGGCGTCTGGTCGAGCCCCTCTCGAAGCGCGTCCAGCGAGTCGTAGACGCCGACCGCGCCGGCCTCGCGGAGCTCCGCCTCCGAGAAGCCCCCGGTCAGAACCGCGACCGTCTGCACACCTGCACGCCCGCCCGCCTCGACGTCCCACGTGGTGTCGCCGACCAGCACCGCGTCGGTCGTGCCGGCCTTCTCCATCGCCGCGTGCACGAGGTCGGGCTCGGGCTTCGTCGCCTCGACGTCGTCCGCGCTCGTCCAGACGTCCGCGAGCTCACGGGCGTCGAGCAGGTCGAGGTAGTGGTCGAGCTCGCTCTGCTTGGCAGAGCTCGCGAGCACGAGGATACGACCCCGCTCCTTCAGCTCGACCAGGAGCTCGCGCGCTCCCTGCAACGGCTCGGTCTCGTCGATCAGCTCGAGGTACAGGACCTTCTCGGCCGAGCGCACGTTCTCGCCGAGCTCCGAGTCGACGTCCGCTCCCGCGACGGCCGCGACGAGGTGGTCGCCGCCCATCCCGCTGTGGCGGTGGATCCGCCACAGCGGGACGAGCACGCCGTGCTGGCGAAACGCGCGGTACCACCCGAGCACGTGGTGGTAGTTGGTGTCGACGAGCGTTCCGTCCAGGTCGAGGATGGCGGCTTCGGCCACTACGAGGCGGACGCCTCGGCGCGGGTGAGCTCAGCCTGCCGGTCGTGGCGTCCCTCGGCGATCTCCTCGACGAGCTTCGCGCAGAAGGCGGGCAGATCGTCGGGCTTCCGGCTCGTGACGAGCCCGTTGTCGATGTGCACTTCCTCGTCGACCCACGTGGCGCCGGCGTTCCGCAGGTCGGTCTGCAGGCTCGGGAACGACGTCAGCGTCCGCCCACCGACGACGTCCGCCTCGACGTCGTGGTGGTTCGCGCCCTGGATCTCGCCCGCCTCGAGCGAGACCAGCTCGAGCTCGGCACCCGCGTTCTCGAGTGCCCGCCACGGCTCGGTCAGCTCGACCTGCTCGACCACGTCGGTCGCGAGGAAGGCGACCTTCACCCCTGTCAGCTCGTTCATCCACAGCTCCTTTTCGCGTTCGGACGATGCCCGGGGCGTACCGAGCACGGCGTGCGCATAAACGCTGGGCTGAGAACCGGACAGCGGCGCGGGCTCGATGCACGCCCATGCGCCTGGAGGGATTCGAACCCCCGACCAACGGCTTAGAAGGCCGTCGCTCTTCCGCTGAGCTACAGGCGCCCGGAGAAAGAGTAACGAGGGGTCGCGCCGCCGCCGGCGGCGCTAGCGCCGGACGCCGAAGTCAACCGTGATGACGGTGACGTCGAGGCCCTCGAAGAAGCCCGGCGCGAGTGGAATGCGCACGGCGGAGAGGCCGACCTCGCGCCAGCGCCCGTTCAGCAGGTTCTCACGGTGCTCGGGGCTGTTCAGCCAGAGCTGGAGCGCCCCGGCCGCGTCGAGCGAGCCCGAGGCCCAGAGCAGATTCTCGCCGACCGACCAGTACCTGTGCGTGCCCATCCCGTAGTAGCGGGCGACGCGCTTGTCGAAACCCGACCCGTCCGCCGAGCTGTGGCTGAAGAACCCGGACGTTCCCATCTCGCGAGAGTGCGTCACCGCGGCCGCGTGCAGGCTCGGCGAGAGCTGGAGCCGCGCCAGGCGGTGCCGGGCTCGAAGCGAGTTCATCTGCCCGAGCACCTGGAGCTGCAGGGCGGCGTCCGCGCTCATCTTCGCAGCCGTGCGCACTGGAGCCGCGACCGCGGTGGGCGCCGGCCGCGCCGCGGCCGTGGAGACCGCCGCGAGAGCGCAGACGAGCGAAGCGAGAAACGCAAGCGCCTTGGGCGCCTGTCCGAGCCGCAGGGACATGCCCACTCAATCGGCGCTCGGGCCGGTGGGCGTATCACTCGAACGGACGATCTTTGCGCGTGCGGGGGCGCGCCTAACCTCAGGCGAGCTCCGAGGCGTCGACCACGGGCTCGTCCCGCTTGCGGTGCCTGAGGTAGTCGAGCAGCAGCACCTGGATCGTGCCTGCGACGGGAATGGCGGCGAGTGCCCCGAGGACGCCCGCCAGCTCGGCGCCGATCAGCACGGAGACGAGGACCGCGAGCGGCGAGAGCTGCACGGTGCGCCCGTACACGACGGGCTGCAGCACGTGGTTCTCGAGCTGCTGGTAGACGATGAAGAAGACGAGCACGACGACGCCGGCGGTGATCGTGTGGAGAGAGGCCACCGCCGTCACGATGATCGCGGCGAGCGTGGCGCCGGCGAGCGGGATCAGGTCGAGGATCGCGACGAGGAGGCCGAGCGCCACGGCGAAGGGAACCCCGAGCGCGAGCAGCACGATCGTCGACGTCACTCCGGCGATCACGCTGATCAGCAGGTTGCCGGTCACGTACCCGCCGACCGTGCGGTAGACGTCGTTCAGGATCGAGCGCCAGCGCGCCTGCGAGCGCGGCGGGACGAGCCCGAAGAGCCGCTCCACCCAGGTCGGTCCCTCGAGCAGCATGAAGAAGGTCATGAACGCGATCGTCACCGTGGCGACGATGATCGTCAGGACGCTCTTCGTGATCGACAGGGCGGCGCCGGAGAAACCGAAGACCTTCGCCGCCCCGCCGCTGCTGACGGCTTCCTTCACCCGCTCGACGACGTGGTACTTCGTCTCGAGGAAGCCGAGCCGCCCGCGTCCCTTCGTCAGATCCTGGACGTAGCCCGGCAGAGCGTCGACGAAATTGTTCACCTGGTCGATCAGCGTGGGGATCAGCGTCGCCGCCACCCCGGCGATCAGGAGGATGACCCCGACGAACGCGAGCCCGGTCGCCATGCCTCGCCGACGGACGCCGTGCCGCTGCAGGAACTCCACCGCGGGATTGATCGCAAGGGCGAGGAAGAGGGCGATGAAGATCCACGCGATCACCTGCCGGGCGATCGACAGCACCTCCAGGAGCGCCGCGACGGCCAGCACCGCAGCCAGGATGACGAAGATCGTGCGCAAGCGGAAGCGGACGATCCGCTCGGGCTCCCTGGGGGCGCAGCATGGCGACGGTGCCGGACGTTTAGCCGTCGGAGAGGCCGTGCAGAGAGAGTCTCCATGAGCCTCCGCGGCGAGCCGG
>JBBSIG010000162.1:0-5933 GCA_038232215.1 Gaiellales bacterium
CGCCGATCTCGGCGTCGCCTTCGACGGCGACGCCGATCGTTGCTTCTTCGTCGACGACGCCGGCGACTTCGTCCCCGGCGACTTCGTGACCGCCCTCCTCGCCGAGTCGATCCTGCAAAAGCGCCCCGGGTCGAAGATCATCTACGACGTCCGGGCGAGCTGGGCCGTGCCGGAGACGATCGAGCGCGCGGGCGGAACTCCGCTCGTGAACCGTGTGGGGCACGCATACATCAAGCACCGGATGCGAGCCGAGGACGCGGCCTTCGGCGGCGAGGTCTCGGGCCACTACTACTTCCGGGAGTTCTCGCAGGCGGACTCCGGCGTCGTGCCCTTTCTGCTCATGCTCGAGCTGCTCTCGCGCGACGAGCGGCGACTCTCGGAGATCCTGGCGCCGCTCCGCGAGCGCTACTTCATCACGGGTGAGCTGAACACGCCCGTCGCCGACGTCGCCGTGAAGCTGCAGGAGCTGAAGGAGCGCTTCGGAGCCGAGGGCACGGTGACGCATCTGGACGGCGTCTCCATCGACGCTGCCGACTGGCACATGAACGTGCGGCCGTCGAACACGGAGCCGCTCCTCCGCCTCAACCTCGAGGCGCGCACGGCCGACCTGATGCAGCGCAAGCGCGACGAGGTGCTGGCAGTCATCCGCGCGTGAGCCTCGACGTCGCCTACCCGAACGATCGCAAGCCGCCGTTCAAGTTCTCCGCCTTCACGCGCGTCGGCTTCTCGGACACCGACGCGCAGGGAATCGTCTACTACGGCCGCTACCTCCCGTACTTCGACCTGGCCCGCGTCGAGTACCACCGGCACCTCGAGATGCTCCGCCTCGAGCTCGGCGAGCACGAGTTCGTGATGCGCGCCTCGACGGTGGAGTATCTCGCGCCCGCGCGCTTCGACGACGTGATCGAGATCTTCGTGCGCCTCAGCCGGCTCGGCCGGACGAGCGCCACGTTCGAGTGCGCCGCGTACCGCGAGTCGGACGACCACCTGCTCGTGACGGCCAGGCAGACGCTCGTGCTCGTCGACCTGGACGAGCGCAGGGCCGCGGAGATCCCCGACTCGTACCGCGAGCGCATCCGCTCGTTCGAGGGCGCCGACTGCGAGCTCGCCCTGCCCGCCGCGTGAGAGACGAGACCCGGGGCGCGCTCGAGGCAATCGAGCGGATTCTCAACCGCGGCGGCGACGCGGACGACGTGCTCCGCGCCGTCGTGGCCGTGCTGCCCGAGCGGATCTCGTCGGTCGACTGGGCCGGCATCTTCTTCCTCGAGGCAGGCGAGCTCGTGCTGGGCCCCGAGCGCGGCGAGCCGGACCCCGCGCGGCGCGCCCGAGCCGAGGTCACGTTCGGGGGCTCGCGGGTCGCCGACCGCGCCGTCGACGGCGAGGTCGACGGGGCGTTTCTCCAGCGCGTCGCGCTGCTGATCTCGCCCTATTGCCTCGTCGGCTGGGACACGGCCGGAGAGCCCTGGGGTTGAAGCGGTCAGTCCGTCGAGCGCCGCCGCCGGGGCGCTACGACGGCGTCACGCGGTAGGCGTCGAAGACGGCCTCGATGCTCCGGAGCGAGTTGAGCAGCGTCCGGAGCGCCTTGATGTCGCCCACCTCGGCGACGTACCAGTTCTTGGCGAGCTGATCCTCGACCACCCCGCCGTAGGAGACGATGTTGGCGCCGTGCTCGGCGAACGTGCGCGCGACGTCCTCGAGCAGCCGGGCGCGATCCCACGAGTCGACCCGGATCTCGACGCGGAAGCTCTGCGAGGCGCCGCCGTCCCATTCCACCGACGTGAACCGCTCCGGGTTCCGCATCAGCGTCTTCACGTTCGGGCAGTCCTGCCGGTGGATCGTGATGCCCTTGCCCAGCGAGATGTAGCCCACGATCTCGTCGCCGGGGAGCGGCGTGCAGCACTTGGCCAGGCGGACGAGTACGTCCTCGACGCCGCGCACGGTGATGCCGAAGCTCTCGCTCGAGACCGCGTTCCGCGCCTTCGGCGCCTTGAGCGGGATCGTCTCCTCCTCCGCGACCGCCTCCGTCTTCAGCCGCTGGAGCACCTTGTTGACGATCTGGCTCGCCGGGAGCTTCCCGGAGCCGAGCGCCAGGTAGAAGTCCTCGGCCTTCTTGTAGCCCGAGTCGCGGATCACCTCAGCCATCAGCGCCGAGCCGGAGAGCTTGCGGTACGGGAGGTTCTGCCCCTTCAGCGCGCCCTCGAGCGCCTCGCGGCCCTTGAGCTCGGTGTCCTCGCGCGTCTCGCGCGAGAACCACTGGCGGATCTTGCTGCGGGCGCGCGAGGAGGCGGCGAGCGACATCCAATCGCGCGAGGGACCGCGCCCCGACTTCGCGGTCAGGATCTCGACGAAGTCGCCGTTTCGGAGCTTGTAGTGCAGGGGGACGATGCGGCCGTTCACCTTGGCGCCAACCGTGCGGTGCCCCACGTCCGTGTGCACCGCATATGCGAAGTCGATCGGCGTCGAGCCCGTGGGCAGCGTCTTCACCGCCCCCTTCGGCGTGAACACGTAGACCTCGTCCGAGAACAGGTCGGTGCGGAACGTCTTCATGAACTCGCCTGGATCGGCCTCGTCGGCGTCCGTGGCGTCCATCAGCTGCTTCACCCACGTCAGCCACTCGTCGTCGGCCCGGCCAGCCGAGCGGCCGCGCTTGTAGACCCAGTGCGCCGCGATCCCGAGCTCGGCGGTCTCGTGCATCTCCCGGGTGCGCACCTGGATCTCGAGCGGGCGTCCCTCCGGTCCGATCACCGTCGTGTGCAGCGAGCGGTAGCGGTTGAACTTCGGCATCGCGATGAAGTCCTTGAAGCGGCCTGGCATCGGCTTCCAGAGCGAGTGGATGAGGCCGAGCGCGCCGTAGCAGTCCCGCGTCCCCTCCTCGCCCGAGCGCTCCACGATCACGCGCATCGCGGTGAGGTCGTAGATCTCGTTGAACTCGCGGCCCTTCTTCGCCATCTTGTCGTAGATGGAGTAGAAATGCTTCGCGCGACCCGAGATCTCGGCACGGATGCTCACCTTGTCGAGCTCGACCCTCAGAGTCTGCGCGGCTTCCGCCACCTGCTCCTCGCGGTCGGCCCGACGCTCGGCCACCATCGCCTTGATCTCGTCGTACTTGCGCGGGTGCAGGGTCTCGAACGCGAGGTCCTCGAGCTCCCACTTCATCGTGTGGATGCCGAGCCGGTGGGCGAGCGGGGCGTAGACCTCGAGCGTCTCCTTCGCCTTCTGGATCTGCTTCTGCTTGCCCAGGTACTCGATCGTGCGCATGTTGTGGAGACGGTCCGCGAGCTTGATCAGGATCACCCGCACGTCCTCGGACATGGCCACGATCATCTTGCGGTAGTTCTCTGCCTCAGCCTGCTCGCGGCTCTGGAAGCTGATGCGCGTGAGCTTCGTGACGCCCTGGACGAGCCGCGCGACCTCCTCGCCGAACTCGGCCTGCAGGTCGCTCAGGTCCGAGTCGGTGTCCTCGACGACGTCGTGCAGGAGCGCAGCCGCGATCGTCGGGTCGTCGAGGCGTAGCTCCGCGCAGATGCGGGCGGCTCCCAGAGGATGGAGGATGAAGTCCTCGCCCGAGCGCCGTTGCTGACCTCGGTGCGCCCGCGCGGCGTAGCGGAAGGCGCGCGTGAGCAGGTCGCGATCGACTCCGGAGTTGTACGCCTCGACCTCGGCGATCAGCTGATCGACGAGGTCCGCATGCTTCTCGTGCGTCTCGAGAACAGCCATGAAAACAGTGTACTCCCGGCTCTGCGAGACGCCCGCGAGCCCTCCGAGGCGCCGCTCAAGGGCCTGTCCAAGAAGCCACCCGCCGTTCCCGGCGGGCGAAGAGCAAGCGAGGCAAGGACGCAGGGAGCGCCGATATCCGTGGATATCGGCGCGACTGAGGACGCGGCCTCGCGCCGCTCAGCGTTCGCCGGGGGCCCGGAGGGGCTTTTTGGACAGGCCCTCAAGGGGAGGAGGCGCGCTTCCGATGAGGAATGCACGCCCATGCGACGCAGACGACGAGAGCAGCGGAAGGCCGCCGAGCTGGCCCGGCTGCTCCTCGCGCTGGATGCCCTCGCCGCGAGCGTGAGACCTTCGCGCGAGCGCCGCGCGGGGCGAATCTCGCTAGGCAGCCTGCGCTAGCGGCGGCTCGGTCAGGAGCGCGCGGAAGAGCGTCGACTCGAGCAGGTGCCGCCTGCCCCCCGCCTCCGAGAACTCGAGCTCCTCGAAGATGGCCGCGGCCCGCTGGTCGCGCTCGGCCTCGTCTCGTCGCCACTCCTCGACGAGCCACCGTCTGAGCTCCTCGAAGCGCTCCTCGCCGTCGAACACGCGGCGGACGACGAGCTGCGGAGCGACGGTGCCGTTCCAGCGGTTCTCCTGCGGCGAGAACGCGACGTCGTAGGTGCCCGGGCGCCGCAGCCGGTCGAGCTGACCGGCCTGACCGAAGGCGATCCCGCTTCCCCCGTCGGCTCCGTCCTGGCCGATGCGGAACCGAAGGTGCTTTCCGTCGCCGACCGTGACGAGGTCGCTCAGGCGACAGCCGGGGGCCAGAAGGGTCACCTCCGGATTGCCGAGCCCGAACGGGGCCAACCGCTCCAGCTCCGAGCAGAGCTCGAGGGTCAGCTTCGTTCCGCGCGGGAGCACGGCGTCGACGCGCGTGGACGGGATCAGCTCGTCCTCGTCGACGGCGCCGGCCGCGTGCAGCGCGAACGCCTCCGCGAAGTCGTCCACCCGCTCGGGGCGAATGGAGAGCCCGGCTGCCGCCCGGTGTCCGCCGAAGCGCTCGAGGTAGGGAGCGCAGGCCCCGAGCGCGGCGTGCAGGTCGAAAGACGGGATCGAGCGTCCCGACCCCTTCCACTCCCCGGCGGCTCCGGCGATCAGCACCACCGGCCGGTGGAAGCGCTCGACCAGGCGCGAGGCGACGATCCCGATCACGCCCTCGTGCCAGTCCTCGCCCGCGAGCACGTACCCGCGGCGCCGCCGGCGGGCCTCGGGCCAGGACTCGACCTGCTCCAGCGCGGCCCGCACGATCCGTCCCTCCACCGCCTGGCGCTCGCGATTGAGCTCCTCGAGCCTGGCCGCGTGGCCCCGCGCCGTCTCGCCGTCCTCGGTCAGGAGCAGCTCGAGCGCGATACCCGGATGGCCGAGACGGCCGGCGGCGTTGATCCGCGGGCCGAGCCGGAACGCGACCGCCCCCGTGTCGACAGCGGCCGCGTCGACGCCGCTCACGCGCATCAGCGCGCGCAGACCGGGCTTCTGGGTGCGGGCGAGCCCGCGCAGGCCCGCGATCGCGAGCGAGCGGTTCTCGTCGAGCAGGGGGACGACGTCGGCGAGCGTCGCCAGGGCGACCAGGTCGAGGTCGGCGTCAGCGGCGCGCGGGTCGGCGCCGGCGGCCTGGGCGAGCGCTGCGGCGAGCTTGTAGGCAACACCCGCCGCGCAGAGGTCCTCGCACGGATACCGGCACACCGCGGGATGCACGATCGGGGCGTCGGGAAGGACCCCGTCAGCGCGGGGCGAGTGATGATCGGTCACCACAACGTCCATCCCCGCGCGCCGGGCGCCCGCGACCTCGTCCACGGCGGTGATGCCGCAATCGACGGTGACGAGCAGGCGCGTGCCGCGTGCGGCCAGGCGGTCTACGGTCGCCGTGGAGAGCCCGTAGCCGTCCTCGCGGCGGCCGGGCAGGAACCAGTCGACGTCCGCACCGAGCTCGCGGAGCGCGCGCACGAGGATCGCCGTGGAGCAGACGCCGTCGACATCGTAGTCACCGTGCACGGTGATCCGCGAGCGCGCGGACACGTGGCGCAGGATGATCCCTGTCGCCACGTCGATCCCGGCGAATGCGCCCGGAGGATGAGCCTCGTCGGCGCGCAGCCAGGTCGCCGCCTCGGCCGGATCGCGCAACCCCCGCCGCACGAGCACCTGGGCGAGCGTGTGGCTCACGCCGAGCTGCTCCTCGA
>JBBSIG010000163.1:0-5856 GCA_038232215.1 Gaiellales bacterium
AATCGGCAACCAGCCCAAGGCGCAGCCTGAAGATCAAGCTACTTTCCCCGACGAGCCGTCCGCCGTGCCGGGAACAATTTTCCGGGGGAAGTAGCTAAGGGCTCGACGCCTGCGCTCCGACCGCTTACAGTTTCCTTACTCGGGGCTTATGCGGCGCTCACGACACCGATCAATACTCGACTAGCCATGCGGCGGCTCTTCGTCATCCCCCTTCTCGGCCTCCTCCTGCTCCCGGGGGCGGCGATCGGGATGCCGCGCGCCACGGGCGACGGCACGCTGTCCGTGCGGGGCGCGACCGGCACGATCACGATCCGCGCGAGCCGCGGCGCCGTGCTCGGCAACGTGGAGAAGGCGACGACGATCGTCTTCAAGGACTACCTTTCGAACGACGGCACCGGTCCCATCGTCATCGGCGCGCAGACGAGGGAAGACAAGGAGGACGGCGTCACGACCGTCTACTCCGGCAAGAGCGTCAGGTTCCGCCTGATCGGCGGCAGGTACTTTCTGAAAGTGGTCGGCAGCGGGATCGACCTGTCCATCGTCGGACAGGGCGCCGTCACCCTCGAGGGAGGGACCGTAATCGACGACGGCGTTTACGCCTTCAACGACGACGAGTACCGCTCGCTCCCGAATCTCAGGCTGCCGTTCAGCCTGGGCGCGTTGCCTCCCCAAGCGCCCGGAGGCTGACGGGCGCGTCTGGCATCCTGAGATCATGTCGACGAAGGTGCAGACCGTGCTCGTCGTCGAGGATGAGCCCTCGATCGCCTCGTTCGTCTCGCTCTATCTGAAGAACGCCGGGTTCGGAGTCAGGACCGCCGCGACGGGCTCCGAGGCGCTCGCGCAGGCGGGCGCGAACGATATCTCCCTGATCGTGCTCGACCTCATGCTGCCGGACGTCGACGGCATCGAGGTCTGCCGGCGAGTGCGCCAGCGCTCGGACGTGCCGATCCTGATGCTGACCGCGCGCGACGAGGACGTCGACAAGATCATCGGCCTCGAGGTCGGCGCCGACGACTACCTGACGAAGCCCTTCAACCCGCGTGAGCTCGTGGCGCGGGTGAAGTCGGTCCTCCGCCGCTCGGTGCCCGAGCGGGGAAAGCCCGAGAGCGCGCAGATCCGGCACGGCGACCTCGCCGTCGACGCCGGCCGCCGGGAGGCGCGCGTGGGCGACACGGAGGTGCAGCTCGCACCCAAGGAGTTCGACCTGCTGTGGGAGCTGCTCGACCACCGCGGCCTCGTCCTCACTCGCGATCAGCTCCTCGAGCGGGTGTGGGGCTACACCTTCGCGGGCGATACGCGGACAGTCGACGTCCACGTGCGCCAGCTTCGGCGCAAGCTCGGCGACGCCTCGCCGATCGTGACCGTGTGGGGGGTGGGCTACAAGGTGTCGCCGGCCCGGGACGCGACCCCCGCGTAGGCTCATGCTGAGATCCCTGCGATTCCGGCTGCCGGCGGTGTTCCTGGCGGGAATCGTGCTGGCCGGTCTCGTCACCAGCTCGATCGCGATCGGCCTGTTCCGCTCGTACGTGCACAACCGGACGGCCGCAGAGCTGCGGAGAGAGGCGCGGGGTCTGAGCCAGGTGTACGTCGAGCGCTCGCTGAACTCGAGCGACGAGCCGGGGTTCACGGCGCAGGAGCTCGAGGAGGCGACGGGGGACTGGCTCTTCTACGCCGGGGCGAGTCCCTTCCCGGGCTCGGACACCGGTCTACGCAGGCTGCCCCAGAGCCTGTTCGACTGGCAGTCCGAGCGGTCGCAGACCTTCGAGTTCAAGCCCCCGGGGGAGGAGCGCACCTTCCTCGGCGTCAGCGAGCCGGTCAAGCTCCAAACCGAGATCTTCGGGGCGCTCGTCGTCGCCAAGCCGAAAGCGGAGCTCGCCGACAGCGTCGTGACGCTCTTCCGTCGGCTTGCCCTCGCGCTTCTGGCGGGCGTGGCGGTGGCGGGCGCCCTCGGCTGGTACGCCTCCAGGCGGATCACGCAGCCCGTGCTCGCGCTGTCGCAGGCGGCTGACGAGGTTGCGGGGGGCAACTACCTCGTCGACGTCCCGCCCGTTCCCGGCGGCGGCGAGATCGGACAGCTCGCCGAGCGTTTCCGCGAGATGGCAGCGCGCCTCGGCGAGACCGAGGCGCTCGAGCGCAACTTCCTGATGTCCGTCTCGCACGAGCTCCGGACTCCGCTCACAGCCATCCGCGGCCACGTCGCGGCGCTGCGGGAGGGCGTGGTGGAGGATCCCGAGCTCCGCGCCGTCTCGCTCGACGTGATCGCCGAGGAGGCAGGCCGGCTCGAGCGGCTGGTCGGCGACGTGCTCGATCTCGCCAAGCTCGACGCGCACCGCTTCACCGTGCACAAGGAGGAGGTCGACATGGAGCGCGTGTGCGAGCGCGCCTACGCCTCGTTCGGAGAGGAGGCCCGCCGGCGCGCGATCGACTATCGCAGCCAGCTCTCGGCCCGGCCCGTCATCCTCACCGACGGCGACCGGGTGCTCCAGATCATCACGAACCTGCTGGCGAACGCTTTCCGCTGGACCCCCGACGGCGGCCGAATCGGTCTCGCGCTCGCACAGGAGAACGGCTCGGTGTGGGTCGCGGTCGACGACTCCGGCCCCGGCATCGGCCCGAACGAGGTGGAGCGGATCTTCCGACCGTTCTGGACGCGCGACGGGGGTGGGACCGGCCTCGGGCTCGCGATCGCGCGCGAGCTGGCCCACGCCCTCGGCGGCTCGATCGCGCTCGACAGCGCGCCCGGCCGCGGCAGCCGCTTCGAGCTCGTCCTGCCGGCGCAGAACGCCAGCTAGGACGAGAGGGGCAGCATGCTGGCGAACCGCGCCGTTCCACTGGGCCCGACCGGGTCTCAGCCGCCTCCCTCGACAGGGAGTCTCCCATCGAGCGTCTAGGTCTCCGTACGGCGCCTCCGGCCGACCGCGCCGAGGTGTTCGAGCTTCGTGCCAGGAGGTCGCCCGTCCGCGCCCTGATCTCGGCTTTGAGGCCCCGACAGTGGTCGAAGAATCTGCTTCTCTTCGCGGGAATCGTCTTCGCGGCGAAGCTCGGCGACGCGTCGCGCTGGCTCGAGGCCGGCACGGCGTTCGCGGCGTACTGCGCGGCCTCCAGCTCGGCGTACCTCGTGAACGACGTCAGGGACGCGGGGCACGACCGGCTGCACCCGGTGAAGCGGGGCCGGCCGATCGCCCGCCGCGAGCTGTCCGAGCGCGCCGCGCTCGCCACGGCAGGCATGCTGGCGGCGCTCGCAGTCGCGCTGACTCTTCTACTCGACGTCTGGGCCGTCGCCTTCCTGGCGGCGTTCCTGGTCCTTCAGGCCGCGTACAGCCTCGGACTGAAGCGCATCGTGCTCGTCGACGTGCTCACGATCGGCACGCTCTTCGTCGTCCGTGCCGCTGCCGGCGCCGAGGCCGTGCGGGTGCGCATCTCCCCCTGGCTCCTGATCTGCACGGCGCTCCTCGCCCTCTTCCTGGCGCTCGCGAAGCGGCGCGGCGAGCTCGTGCTCGTCGGGGCCGCCGCCACTCCCGGTCGTCCCGTGCTCGAGGGGTACTCGCTCGCGCTCGTCGACCAGCTCGTCGCGATCGTCGCGGCGGCCACGGTGAGCGCCTATTCCCTGTACACGTTCACTGCCCGCGATTCCCAGGCGCTGATGGCGACGATTCCCCTGGTCCTCTTCGGGATCTTCCGCTACCTCTTCCTCGTCCACCGGCAGGATCTCGGCGAGGAGCCGGAGCAGATCCTCCTCTCCGACCGCCCGATCCTCGCCTGCGTCGCGCTCTGGGCGATCACCGCCGCCCTGATCCTCGCGCTCACCTGAGCGACCGGCGGGCTCCCCGCGCGGAGCGCCCCTGGGTGAGCGACCTCAGATGCCGCCGTCGGCGAAGACGTCGTCTCGTCGCTCGTCCATCCGGTACACGACTGCGTCGCCGCCGGCCTCGAGCCCCTGCTCCATCCGTGCGAGTCGTCCGTCGACCCCCTTCCAGCCGGAGGAGACGAGGTCGACCAGGAGCGCCAGATCGTCGATCCGGGCGTGTCGCTCCGCCTGGATGTCTCCCTCCAGCCGCTCGAGCCGCCGAATCGCCTGCGTCATGAGCCCGCGTACCTCCGCGAGGTGGCGGCCGACGGGAAGCACCTGCTCGCGGAGACCGTCCTGCACGGCCGCGCCGACCTTCTGGGGGAGTGTGCTCTCGAGCTCCGCCGTACTCTGCGCGAGCGCCTCGACGCCCTCCCGGGCCCGCTCGAGCGCCGCCTCGACGGCACCGGAGTCCGCGCGCCCACGGGTCAGGGTGGACAACCGTTCCTTCGCCCTCTGAATCGCCTGTTCGTCCATGGGCGGCAACGGTAGCGTTGCCGTCGGATGAGATCGTCGGAGCTCGACTTCGCGCTTCCGGCCGAGCTGATCGCGCAGCGGCCGGCGGAGCGGCGGGACGGGTCGCGCCTGCTCGTCTTCCGGCGCTCCACGGGCGAGCGGGCGCACAGACGCTTCACCGACCTGCCCGACGAGCTCGCCGGGGAGCTCGTCGTCGTGAACGACACCCGGGTGGTGCCGGCCCGGCTCCCGCTCCGGCTGCCGGGAGGAGGAGCCGCGGAGGTGCTCCTGCTCGAGCGGCTGGACTGCAACGGGGTATGGGAGGGCCTCGCACGACCTTCGCGACGGCTTCGCCCGGGTCAGCGGCTCGGTCCCGTCGAGCTGCTGGAGCCGCTCGGCGAGGGGCGCTGGCGCCTCCGGCTCGCCGGGGAGCCGGCTGGAGAGGTCCCGCTGCCGCCGTACATCCGCGAGGAGCTCGCCGACCCCGAGCGCTACCAGACCGTCTACGCGCGGACGGCCGGCTCCGCGGCGGCGCCGACCGCGGGCCTTCACTTCACGCCGGAGCTCCTCGCGCAACTCGACGTCGAGCGCGTCACCCTCCACGTCGGCCTCGACACCTTCCGCCCGCTCGCCGTGGACGAGCTCGAGCGGCACCCCCTGCACGGCGAGCGCTACGTCGTCGGCGGCCACGCGTGGAGCAGGATCCGCGGCGCCGATCGTGTTCTCGCCGTGGGGACGACGGCAGTACGCGTGCTCGAGTCCCTCGCGCGCGGAGCACCGCTCTCCGGACGCACGGAGCTCTTCATCACGCCCGGCTTCGAGTTCCGGCGCGTCGACGCGCTGCTGACGAACTTCCACCTGCCGCGCTCGACCCTGCTCGCGCTCGTGATGGCCTTCGCCGGCGTGGAGCAGACGCGGGAGCTCTACCGCGAGGCGATCGCGGCCCGGTACCGCTTCTACTCCTTCGGCGACGCGATGCTCATTCTGTGACCTCGGAGACGGCGCCGGCGCACCTTCGCCACACCTTCCGAGCATGCGTTAATGGTCCGCACATGGGAACGATCCAGATCGGCGACGTCCCGGAGCCGCTGCACCCGACCGACATCGTCCGCCGCATGCGCGACGCCGGGTGATCGTCCTCGACAGCTCCGCCGCGGTCCAGTTCCTCGTCCGCCCGGACTATGGGGAGTGGGTCGAAGAGCGCCTCCTCGAGGCGGGTGAGGTGCAGACTCCACGACCGCTCGATATCGAGGTGGTCGGAGCGGTCAGGCGCTTGCGGCAGATCGGCGACATCTCCGCCGGCCCGCGGACGACGCGCTCGCCGACCTCAGCTCCTCGGCTCCGGCTTCCGGGCCCCGGGTGAAGATGCTCGCGCCGTGAGCTTCGAGGTCACGGCGACCGACGGAGCCGCTCGCGCCGGAATCCTCCGCACGGCGCACGGCGACGTCGCGACACCCGCGTTCATGCCGGTCGGGACGAAGGGCACGGTCAAGAGCGTCGACCCCGGTGAGCTGCGCGCGCTGGGGACGACGATCCTGCTCGGGAACACGTAC